>NZ_OZ060371.1:0-300000 GCF_964056675.1 Buchnera aphidicola (Anoecia corni)
TTATCCACATTTTATTAATTCTATTTAATAAATAATTTAAAACTCTATTCATAGAATAAATTTATTTAAAATAATTGTCATCTTTTTTAAATTTATAGAATATTAGTATTTTACTAATAGTTAATACTTATAAATTTTAAAGAACTATTCTTTACAGAAGAAACTGTATTTTACGTGTTTTCTATTTATAATTATTACATTCTATTAAATCTCATAGATAGGAGTCGAAAATGTTAGAAATTAACACATTTCAAATTATAGTTGTAGGTGGTGGTCATGCTGGAATTGAAGCGTCATTAGCATCTAGTAGAATGGGATACTCTACATTACTTATTACAAAAAATAAAAACTCTATAGGATCTTTATCTTGTAATCCAGCAATCGGAGGAATAGGAAAAAGTCATTTAGTAAAAGAAATAGACGCTTTAGGTGGAATCATGGCTGAAGCTATCGACAATTCTGGAATTCAATTTAAAATATTGAATTCTAGCAAAGGACCAGCAGTAAGATCTACAAGAGCTCAAGCTGATAAACTTTTTTATAAAAAGTACATTCAAAAAAAATTAAATAAAGAAAAAAATTTAAGTATTCTTGAAAGAGAAGTTACAGCATTAATTATAAAAAATAATACCGTATTAGGTATAATAACTGACAAAAAAGAAAAAATTTATTCTAAATCAACAATTTTAACTATGGGCACTTTTTTAAAAGGAGAATTATATACTGGATTAAAAAAAAAACATGGAGGTCGAACAGGAGATCATTCTTCAATTAAATTAGCAAACTTTTTATCTCAAATTCCACTAAAAAACAATAGATTAAAAACTGGAACACCTCCAAGAATCAAAAAAGATTCTATTAATTTTACAAAATTAGTAGAACAAAAAGGCGATGTTCCTATTCCTCACTTTTCTTTTATAAAATCATCTTTATTCCCTACACTCCCTCAAGTATCTTGCTTTATAACTTATACTAATAAAAAAACTCATGAGATAATACGTGAAAATTTACATAAAAGCCCTATTTATACAGGTTTTTTAAAAGGAAAAGGACCTAGGTATTGTCCTTCTATTGAAGACAAAGTTGTCCGTTTTTCTGATAAATCAAGCCATCAAATATTTTTAGAACCAGAAGGATTATACTCCAATGAAATTTATCCAAACGGGATTTCTACTAGTCTACCCATACCTGTTCAAACAGACTTTGTTCATTCTATCTGTGGATTAGAAAACGCTCAAATAACTCAATTTGGATACGCTGTAGAATATGATTTTTTTGATCCACGAGATTTAAAATTAACTTTAGAAAGTAAAATAGTAAAAGGATTATTTTTAGCTGGACAAATAAACGGAACAACAGGTTACGAAGAAGCTGCTGCTCAAGGAATATTAGCAGGAATAAACGCTGCTCTAAACGTATATAAAAAAAAGTATTGGATTCCTAAAAGACATGAAGCATATTTAGGAGTATTGATTGACGATTTATGTACTCAAGGTGTAAAAGAACCATATAGAATGTTTACTTCGCGTGCTGAACACAGATTAATTCTAAGAGAAAATAATGCTGACTTAAGACTAACTGAAAAAGCTTATAAACTAGGATTAATAAAAAAAAATAGATGGATTGCCTATAATAAAAAACAAGAAATTATAAAAAAAGAAACATATCGAATTAAAAATATAATAATCCCCTGTTCCTCTAAAATACTTAAAAAAAAATTAAAAATACTGATAAGTAAAAAAACAGATGGTTTAACTTTATTAAAAAGACCAGATGTAACATATACTAAACTAATTTCTTTAGATATGTTTCAACCTGGAATTAATCATAAAGAAGCTATTGAAGAAATTGAAGTATCTGCAAAATATTCAGGATATATTCAAAGACAAAATAAAGAAATAAATAAACAAAAACTACAACAAAACTTTTCTTTACCAATATCTTTTAATTATGAAAAAATACCAGGATTATCTAATGAGGCAAAAATCATACTAAACAAACATAAACCTATATCTATTAGTCAAGCTTCTAGAACATTTGGGATTACTCCAGCTACAATTTCGATTTTGCTAATTCATATAAAACGTGGAACTTTTAAATAAATATTTTTTTAAACATATTTGAAATAAATTTCACAATTTTTCATAATTAAATTATAATAATAATCCTATATGACATAGCTTAAAATCTATTTTAAATTAATTTTAAATAGAAAATGTTTTAATCGCTTTCATAAAGTATATATTTGAATTTTATTTCTATATTAAAGACACAATATTTTTTACTTATATATAAATTCAAACTAATAAATTTAATAAACACATATATTGATATTACAATCAATTTTGCATCTTTATGTTATTTATTAACTTTACATATATATTTCATTTAAAATAATTTACTGTATTTTGTATACTATACAATATATATAAAATATGGTTATCTATATATAGTATTTAAATTTTTCATATAATAAAAAAAATTAATACATATTAAATTTTTATACAAAAATCTTTAATTTATAATTTTTTTTAAAATTTATTTCTATTAAAATACAATCTCTTTAAAAAATTAACTATATTTAATAAATATTTTTACATTTCTTTTAAATACATTTTAAATATCTAGATATTTTATCTATCCACTATTTTAAAAAATAAATAATTACGATATAAATAAACTATGTTTATATATCGTAATTATTTTTTTAAAATAAACTTATTGTATGCTTATTAATTTAATTTATTAAATTAATTTACTAATTAGATAATCTATGCGAAGCATACAATATTTTAAAATAAATATTCCATATAGTTTAAACAAGGATTTATAACTATGGATTTTAATACTATTAATAATTCTAAAGAATATATTCTTCACCATTTACATCATTTACAACTTAATTTAAATACTTTTAAAATAGTTAATTTTCATGATACTAAAAATACTTTTTGGATAGTTAATATTGATTCTATAGCCATATCTTTTTTGCTTGGATCTATATTTTTAATAACTTTTTATATAGGATCCAAATCGTTTAATAACGAAAATCCTAGAAATTTACAGATTTTTATAGAAATGGTTATTAATTTTATTGAATCTAATATTAAAGATATGTTTAAAAAAAAAAATGAGTTAATAGCCCCTCTATCTTTGACAATATTTGCTTGGATATTCTTAATGAATTGCATGGACTTAATTCCTGTTGATTTATTTCCATTAATAAGTCAATATGAATTAAAACTACCTTTCTTAAGAATTGTTCCAACCGCTGACATTAATATTACATTATCTATGTCTTTAGGAATATTTTTTTTGGTTTTATTTTATAATATAAAGAACAAAGGATTATTTTCTTTTTCAAAAGAACTAATAACTAAACCATTTTCTCATCCGATTTTTTATATATTTAATCTAATTTTAGAGTGTATTAGCTTATTATCACAACCTATTTCACTAGGATTGAGATTATTTGGAAATATGTATGCAGGAGAAATCATATTTATATTGATATCTGGTTTAATGCCTTGGTGGTCACAATGGACACTTAGTTTACCTTGGGCTATCCTTCATATTCTTGTAATAACTTTGCAAGCATTTATATACATGGTGCTAACTATTGTTTATCTATCTCAAACATGTACAAAGCATTAAATAAATTTTACTTATATGAAACTAAATAATTAAAAAGGAAAATCATGGAACATGTAAATGTTAATTTTATATATATGGCTGTAGCTATTATGATCGGACTATCAGCAATAGGAGCAGCTATTGGTATTGGAATTCTTGGAGGTAAATTTTTAGAAGGAACAGCTAGACAACCTGATTTAACTCCATTAATAAGGACTCAGTTTTTTATTGTCATGGGATTATTAGACGCAATTCCTATGATAACTGTAGGTTTAGCTTTATACATGCTATTTTCTGTAGCTTAATCTTATTATATATAATTTAAATTACATCTTATTAAGAATAATATTAATAACATTACTATTAATCATTTAAATTTTAGAATATACAAATCTTTAAAATCATTTTTTATAAGGAATAGTATTTATGAATCTAAATGCAACTATGATTGGACAAACTATTTCTTTCATTTTTTTTGTATTTTTTTGCATGATATATATCTGGCCACCTATTATTAATTCTATTAATAATCGAAAAAAAAAAATCCGTGCTGGTTTAATTTTTTCTAATCAAGCCAAACTCGATTTAATCCTTGCTAAAAAAACAGCAAAAAAAAAAATTGAAAAAGCAAAAATTTTAGCCATTAACATTATTAATAAAGCTTATAAAAATAAAAATCTTATTTTAAAACAAGCAGAAGATTTAGCAAAAAAAAAAGAAATAGAATCTATTAAAAAAATAAAAACCCAAATAAAATTACAATATCAACAGGAAATTGAAACTTTAAAACATAAAATCACTAAATTATCTATATCTATTGCTGAAAAAATCATTCACAGCTCTGTAGATAAATTAAAAAGCGAAAAAATAGTAAAAAAATTTTTTTCTAACTTTACTTAATAGGTTAAAATGATGAGTATTGAATACAATATATCTAAAATTTACGCAAAAGCTGCTTTTAAATATGCAAAAAAAAAAAATTGTATACCTGAATGGACATCTATGCTTAATTTATCTTCTTTTATTATAAAAAAAAAAATATAAATTATCATTTATCTATATTTTTATCTGAAAAATATACTACAAAAATATTTTTACTAATTACTAGACGTTATATTACTTTACAATTTAAAAATTTTATAAAAATAATAGCTGAAAATAAACGATTTTTACTTCTTCCTAATATATTTAAAGAATTCATTAACTATGTAAATAAAGATAAAAACTTAATTACCGCTAATATTATTTCTTCAAGAACATTAAATGAAGAAAATATACAAAATATTAGAAAGTTTTTAAAACATCGTTTTTTAAAAAAAATAGACTTAAAATTTTTCATTGATCCATCTATAATTGATGGTTTTTTAATAAAAATAAACGATAACGTTATAGATGGAACTGTTAAAAATAATTTAAAAAATTTAAAAAAATTTATATCTTTATAAAAGGATTTAATCTAATGCATTTAAATACTAGCGAAATTACTGACTTAATTAAACAAAGAATAGATAAATTTAAAACTTTCAACGAAACATATAATGAAGGAACAGTTGTTTCTGTAGGAGATGGCATAGTCCGAATTATTGGATTATCAGATGTCATGCAAGGAGAAATGTTATCTTTTCCAAATGATATGTATGGTATGGCTTTAAACTTAGAAAAAGATTCAGTAGGTGCTGTTATATTAGGAGACTATACAAACATATACGAAGGAATGACTGTAAAATGTACTCAAAGAATTTTAGAAGTTCCTGTTGGAAATAACTTTTTAGGAAGAGTAGTCAATAGTTTAGGAGAACCAATTGATGGAAAAGGAAAAATAAAATATGAAAAATTTTCTAAAATAGAAACAACTGCACCAGGAGTGATAGACAGATCTCCTATCACAAAACCATTACAAACTGGCTATAAATCTATCGACACTATGACTCCTATAGGAAAAGGTCAACGCGAACTTATTATAGGAGACAGACAAACAGGAAAAACTACTCTAGCTATAGACACTATTATTAATCAAAAAAAAGAAAATATAAAATGTATCTATGTAGCAATAGGAAAAAAATTGTCTACCATACTTAACGTGGTTACGACTTTAGAAAAGTATAATGCTTTAGACTATACTATTATCGTATCTTCATCTTCTTCAGAAGCAGCTGTATTGCAATATTTAGCTCCATATTCTGGTTGTACTATGGGTGAATTTTTTAGAAATAAAGGAGAAGATGCACTAATTATATACGATGACTTATCTAAACATGCTATTGCATACCGTCAAATTTCTCTATTACTAAGAAGACCTCCAGGAAGAGAAGCTTTTCCTGGAGATATATTTTATCTTCATTCTAGATTATTAGAAAGATCTTCCTCTGTTACAAAAGACTATGTAGAAAAAAAAACAGGAGTTAAAAAAACAGGTTCATTAACAGCTCTTCCTATAGTTGAAACTCAAGCTGGAGATATTTCTTCTTTTATTCCTACAAATATTATTTCTATCACAGATGGTCAAATATTTTTAGAATCAAATCTCTTTAATGCAGGAATTAGACCTGCAATTAATCCAGGAATTTCGGTATCCAGAGTTGGAGCAGCTGCCCAAACTAACATCATAAAAAAATTTTCTAGTAATATTCGAACTTCATTAGCTCAATACAGAGAATTAGCTTCTTTTTCACAATTTTCATCTGATCTAGATATTGCTACTAAAAATCAGTTAATCTACGGACAAAAACTCATCGAACTGTTAAAACAAGATCAACATAACCCTTTAAGTGTTCAAGAACAAGCTATTCTAATAATAGCAGCAGAAAAAAAATTACTGAGCGATGTCGAAGTTAATAAAATTCGTCTTTTCGAATCACTACTTCTAACTTATTTTAAAACATATCATAAAAAATTATCAGATACAATTGGATCTAAAGGATTATATAACTCTGAAATTGAATCTGACCTAATAAATTGCATTAAATTATTTAAAAAATCTGTTTCTTGGAAATCTTTTTAATGGTTTTACTAACTTTCTAAATTTTAAAAAAAAAGGAATTTATAATGCTTTGTACTAAAGAAATTAAAAATAAAATTTATAGTATAAAAAACACACAAAAAATAACAAAAGCTATGGAAACAATATCAAGTATAAAATTAAAAAAAAATCAATTAAAAATTAATACAATGCGTCCTTACTTAAATGCTCTTCAAACAATGATTGATAATTTAAAAAAAGGACACCTAGAATTCAAACACTTATTTTTAAAAACTAGAAAAGTGAAAAATGTAGGAATTATAGTTATTTCTAGTAATAAAGGATTATGTGGAAGTTTAAACAATAATTTATTAAAAATAGTACTGAATACTATAGAAAAATATAAAAAAAATAATATTAACGTAAAATTCAATATATTGGGAGAAAAAGCATTCTATGCTCTAAATACTATTTTCAAAAAAAATATTTTTAATTTTCAAAAAGTAGAAGAAAATTTAACTATTTCTAAATGTAAAACCTATTATAATAACTTCTTACAAGAATATATTGATAAAAAAATTGACCAAATTTTAATCGCATATAATAAATATAACAATACTATTTTTTATACTCCTATAATTATTCAGTTATTACCTATACAACCAGAAAAAAAAAATAATAAAGAAAACAATTGGGATTATATCTACGAACCACATGATCAAGAAACTTTAAATAAACTATTACACCACTATGTAGAAATAATGATGTACCAAATAATTTTAGACAATCTATCTAGCGAACATTCAGCACGCATGATAGCTATGAAAACAGCTAATGATAATAGTAATAATATAATAAAGCACTTAGAATTAGAATATAATAAAACTCGTCAATCCAGTATTACTCAAGAACTTATTGAAATTATATCAGGTGCGTCTACGGTAAATTTAAATTAATATATATATAGGTGATATAATATGAAAACAGGTGTAATAGTTCAAATAATTGGTGCAGTAATAGATGTAAAATTTTCCTCTAAATTCATTCCAAAAATATATCATGCTCTACAGGTAGATACTATTAAAAAAACTTTAATTCTAGAAGTACAACAACATTTAGGAAGTGGAATTGTTAGAACTATCGCTATGGGATCTTCTGATGGTTTTAAACGTGGATTAAGAGTAAAAAATTTAAACCATTGTATACAAGTTCCAGTAGGAGAACCCTTGCTCGGACGAATTATTAATGTTTTAGGAGAACCTATCGATGAAAAAGGACCAATACAAACGAAAAATAAAAACATTAATTTAGAAAAATGGGATATTCATAGACCAGCACCAAAATATATTGAACAATCTGCGTCTCAAGAAATTTTAGAAACTGGAATTAAAGTAATAGATCTTATGTGTCCTTTTTCTAAAGGAGGTAAAGTTGGGCTGTTTGGTGGAGCTGGAGTTGGAAAAACCGTTAATATGATGGAATTAATTAGAAATATTGCCACAGAACATCATGGGTACTCTGTATTCACTGGAGTTGGAGAGAGAATACGAGAAGGAAGTGATTTTTACAAAGAGATGAAAGATTCTTCCGTACTAGATAAAGTAGCACTGGTATATGGACAAATGAATGAACCTCCTGGAAACAGATTAAGAGTAGCTTTAACAGGATTAACCTTAGCAGAAAAATTTAGACACGATGGGAAAGATGTATTATTGTTTATTGATAACATATACCGTTTTACTCTTGCTGGAACTGAAGTATCTGCTCTTTTGGGAAGAATACCTTCTGCTGTAGGATACCAACCTACTTTATCTGAAGAAATGGGTATTTTACAAGAACGTATTACATCAACAAAAAAAGGTTCCATTACTTCTATACAAGCTGTTTATGTTCCAGCTGACGATCTTACCGATCCGTCTCCAGCTACTACTTTTTCACATTTAGACTCTACTATTACTCTTAGTCGTCAAATAGCATCTCTAGGAATATATCCTGCTGTGGATCCCTTAAGCTCTACTAGTCGTCAGTTAGATCCAGATATCATAGGAAAAAAACACTACCAAACAGCTAACTCTGTAAGAACAATTCTACAACGGTACCAAGAACTAAGAGACATTATAGCGATTCTAGGAATAGATGAACTTTCTGAAGAAGATAAAACTATTGTTAGTAGAGCTCGTAAAATACAACGTTTTCTATCTCAACCTTTTTTTGTAGCAGAAATATTCACTGGATATACTGGAAAATATGTAAGCTTAAAAAATAGTATTTCAGGTTTTAATAAAATAATTACAGGAGAATTAGATCACTTACCTGAACAATCCTTTTACATGGTTGGATCTATTGAAGAAGCAATAAAAAAATCTAAACTATTATAATCTTATATATTAAATATATTCCTTGTATATTAAAAATATAAATTTATTTATTTTAAAATTTATATAATTTTACATAAATCTTATATAGTTATAAATTAAAATGAGAAATCAGTATGGAATTACATCTCAATTTAGTGTCTATGACACACAAGAGTTTTTATGAAAAAATAAAATCAATTAAAGTTCCTGGAATTGAAGGAGAATTAAATATATATCCCCAACATGCTCCTCTTCTTACAACTATAAAACCTGGTATTATATCTATAATTAAAAGTAATAATACTATAAAATATATATATATATCTTCAGGAATATTAGAAGTACAACCATTTTTAATAACTATTTTAGGAAAAACAATACTACAAAAAAAAGATATAGATATAAAAAAAATTACAAAAAAAATTACTACGATAAAAAAATGTATAAACAACACTCAATTATTTTCAAAAAAAATGAAAATAACACATCAGTTAAAAAAACAATTAGCTAAATTAGAATTACTAAATATTAGTAATATATAGGAATTATTTGTACTTTATAATTCTTTAGTATTTCACGGTAGGAAATTATTTTAGCCTACCGTTTAATTAGACTAATTCTCTTTATTTAACGTTTTTTAAATTTCAATATATATATGAATATAAAATTCAAAGAAAGTATTATTTTCTATTAAAAATGTTTTTTGTCTGCCTAAATATCAATGTTTTTAGCCTTTAATGCATTTAATTCTATGAAAGCTCTACGCGGTTCAACAGTATCCCCCATTAAAACAGTAAATAGTTTGTCTGCTGATTTTGCATCTTCTACTCTAATATTTAACATACGTCTAGTTTTAGGATTCATAGTCGTATTCCACAACTGATCTGGATTCATTTCTCCTAATCCTTTATACCTTTGTATATAAATATTTTTTTGAGATCTTTTAAACAATTTTAATAAAACTTTTTCAAAATCCTCAATCAAATATTCTTTTTCATTATCTCGAATAACAAATTTATTTTTAATAAAGTACCTTAATTGTTTGCTAAATAAATAAATATCTTCATATAATTTACTATTAAAAAAACCTTCGTCTAACTCACAAATTTTACTCTTTCCATACTCAAAAATCTTTAATATAGGTTTGTAATTAATATTATCTATATTTTTTTTTACTATTCCAGAATAATGAATGTTCCCTACGTTTCTTATATTTAAATATTTAATCAAATTCATAGTCCATTGATATGTCTTTATTTTTTTTTTTCTATTACAACGTTTTTGATGTAGTAATGCATTTAAGACATTACAAGGAGTATTTAAATTAGACATGTTTATTAACTTTTGAATTTTCAAATATCTTCTCAAAAATTTTTTTAATTCATAATTTCCATTTTTATCAATCTGTGTTCTATTTAAATTATTAGATAGCACTATATTTTCTAATGCTGTATTAAATTGAAATTCTTGCATTTCTACATCATCTTTTATATATTTTTCTTTATTACCTTTTTTTACTTTATATAATGGAGGTTGAGCTATATATATATGGCCTCCGTCTATTAGTTCTGGCATTTGTCGGTAAAAAAAAGTTAGTAATAAAGTTCTAATATGAGAACCATCTACATCAGCATCAGTCATAATAATAATTCGATGATAACGTAATTTTTTTGGATTATATTCATATTTTCCAATTCCACATCCTAATGCGGTAATTAAAGTAGCTACTTCCTGCGAAGAAAGCATTTTTTCAAACTTTGCTTTTTCTACATTTAAAATCTTTCCTTTCAAAGGAAGAATAGCTTGGTTATTGCGATTTCTACCTTGCTTTGCTGATCCTCCAGCTGAATCTCCTTCTACTAAATATATTTCAGACAAAGACGGATCTTTTTCTTGACAATCAGATAATTTTCCTGGTAATCCAGTCAAATCTAAAATATTTTTTCTACGAGTCATTTCTCTTGCACGTTTTGCAGCTTCACGAGCTCTTGCTGCTTCTAATACTTTATTAACTATTATTTTAGCATCATTAGGATTTTCTAATAAAAATTCTAAGAAATATTCATTCATTAATGATTCTACTGCAGATTTTACTTCTGAAGATATTAATTTATCTTTTGTCTGAGAAGAAAATTTTGGATTTGAAGATTTTATTGAAATTACTGCAACTAGTCCTTCTCTCGCATCATCACCTGTTGTGTTAACTTTATTTCTTTTTAAGTAACCTTCTTTTTCAATATAACTGTTTAAAGTTCTAGTCATCGCTGATCGAAATCCAGCTAAATGAGTTCCACCATTAGGCTGAGGTACATTATTTGTAAAACAATTTATATTTTCTTTAAAAGAATTATTCCACTGCATAGCTATTTCAACTTTTGTATTACATTTTTTAGATGAAAAATAAAACATCTTTCCATGAATATTTTTTTTTTTTTTATTTAAATATTTTACAAAAGCTTTTATCCCACCTTTAGCAAAATAATGCTCATTTATTTTTTTTTTTATATTTTTTAAATATATACTTACCCCTGAATTTAAAAAAGAAAGTTGACGCAATCTGTTAGATAATACACTAAATTGAAATTTAAAAATATTTGAAAAAATCTTACTGCTAGGCCAAAACCGAATTTTAGTTCCTGTTTTTTTCGTATTTCCTACTTCTAGTAAATTATTATTTGGAATACCATTTCGATATGTCTGCTTGAATATTTTCTTATCTCTATAAATAGTTAATTCTAATTTTTCCGACAATGCATTAACAACTGAAACACCAACCCCATGTAATCCTCCTGAGACTTTATAAGAATTATCATCAAACTTTCCTCCAGCGTGTAATACAGTCATTATTACTTCTGCTGCCGATACCCCTACTTCTGGATGAATATCTACAGGAATTCCTCTACCATTATCTTTTACAGATATAGAATTATCGACATGCATTTTTACATTAATTTCTTTACAATATCCAGCTAAAGCTTCATCTATAGAATTATCAACTACTTCAAAAACCATATGATGCAACCCACTTCCATCATCAGTATTTCCAATATACATACCAGGACGTTTCTTTACAGCATCTAATCCTTTCAAAATTTTTATATTTGATGAATTGTACAAGTGTTTCATAAAAATCCTTATTATTATTTAAACTACCAAACATCATTGTTTATAAAACTACAATAAACTTAATGAAAATATACATAAACTAAATAAATATACTAATTCTAAATTTTATTTGTTACTGAATTATTTAAATTTTAAAAAATGATAAATATGTCACTTGTTATATTTTATTCTAATAAATAAATTTTTTTCTTATCGAATTTCATAAATTTATCTATTATTAATAGAATTTATTATAAAATTAAAGGCATGATAATATATATTGAATTAGAATCAGTTTTGTCTTGAATATGAATATTGTTAACAGGATTATTTAAAAAAATTATTATATTTTCTCCTAAAATAGCATTTAACACATCCAATATATATTTTACATTTACTCCAAACTCTATCGGAGTACCTAAATAATTAATTTTTATAAATTCTTTAGACATTTCATTTGAAGAATTTTTAGCAACTATAATTAACTTATTATTATTAATTGAAATATGCGCCCCATTAAACTGTTCATCGGATAAAATTAAAGCTCGAGTTAATATTAACTTTAATAGCTTTGTATTAATTTCTATTTTGGAACAAAAATTATTTAACACTACATTAGTATAGTTTGGAAATTTCCCATCAATTAGTTTTGATTTCAAAATTGTATTATTTACTTGTATAAAAATATTTTTATAATCAATTTCAAAAAATATTAAACCTTTATTTTCTTTTATAATTTTAATTATTTCTAAAATAGCCTTTCTAGAAATTATAATAGAAAAATTTGATATATTTAAATCTTTTTTTATACTTACTAATGCCATTCTATGTCCATCTGTAGCAACAGTTTCTAACTTACTATCTTTATATAAAAAAAATATTCCGTTTAAATAATGCCGTATGTCATTATTCCCCATAGAAAATACTATAGATTCAACTAAATATCGAAATGTTTTTTTAGAAATAGAGAAACATATAGATTTATTTATATCTTTAAATAACGGAAAATTTTCTGAAGACATAGTACATAATTTAAAATAACTATTTTTGTAATTTATAATAATTCTATTACTATTTTTTTTAATTCTTATACACATTTCTGAATCTTTTGGGAAAACTTTACATATTTCTAATAATTTACGTCCAGACGTAATAAACTCGAAGTCTAAAACACTTGAAAATGAATCAATTATAGAAGTTATTTCAACATCTAAATTAGTACTAATTAAAACTAATTTATTAGATTGCGATTTTATTAATATGTTTTCAATTACTACCATTGTTGGATTTTTAGCAACAATAGATATGATTTTTTTTACTGAAGATAATAATAAATCTCTATTTATTGTTAATTTCATATTTTTAATAGAAGTAAACTCTTAATAAGAATTATTGATAATTTAACATTTTTTTCAAACTAATTAAAAAATATAATTTATTCTTTATATGAATAATTCTAACTATTGGTTATACTTGTACGTTAAATGTTTCTATATAAAATACAAATATCTATATAAACAATATTACATATGTTATAAATGAACAATTTAAATTATGTGAAATACATGTATTTATACTGTATTTATTGTCAATAATACATGATTATTATAGTTGTTAATGTCTATTAAATTTTAGATTATTAAACATATATATATATGTTTATGAATGCATTAATCATCTGTGTTTTTTATGTTTTTGTATGAGTGTAATAGATTTCATACTTCCATAAATATAAAATATACAGTATATTACATGCCTAAAACACGATCTTAAACATTTAAAAAAAATTTATACTATTAATTAAATTTATTTATTATTTTTACTTATAAATAGAATATTAATTCTACAAATTTTATTTAAAATTTATTAAAAACGTACAATACATCAGCCTAAATAATAAAATTTTAATACATTTAAATTATATAAATACAGTTATTTCTTAATTTTTTAAATATCACAACATTTTTTTTTAATAAAAAATTATTATTAATGCTACAGAATAAATTATCATAACTGTTATTTAAATCTAAAGTTTTTTGATTCATTTTCAAAAAAAATAATTAAATTATTCACTTATTAAATAAGTATTTTTTTTATTATATATAATAATTACACAAGAAAAATTCTTTGTAAACAGACCATAAACATTCTATTTTCTAAATACATAATGCATTTTTAACATTATTAATCATCTACGTTAAAAAATAAATTGTTAAAAATATAATTATGTTAATTTTTACAAAAATGTAATAATATTTATATATAATTACAAATGTAAAAAATATTAAAAAGTAAAAATCTTTAAATAATATAAATATATATACACATATATGTATATTTTGAATACTAAACGTTATAAAAATAAAATATCTACAACTTTTAAACTAACATTATTCAGAAAAAAATAACTTAATTTTCATACAATAAAAGAGAAAAAACTATGAAAAGAACTTTTCAACCTTCTATTTTAAAAAGAAATAAAAAACATGGATTCAGAAATAGAATGTCTACAAAAAATGGAAGAGCAATTCTTTCTAGAAGAAGATCTAAATCTCGTATCCAACTTACTGTTTCTACTAAATAAAATTATTATTTATGATTCTATTTTCCTTATCTAAACAAAAAAGATTATTAAAATCTACTGATTTTAATCGAGTCTTTTCTAATCACTATCGAGTTAGTAATAAAAAATTCAGTATTTTAGGATCTTTAAATAAATTTAGCTATCCTCGCTTAGGATGTAGTATTAGTCGAAAAAAAATTAAATTATCTAATAAAAGAAACAACATAAAAAGACTAATTAGAGAAAGTTTTAGACTAATACAAGATAAATTAATTCCTATGGACTTTGTAGTTGTAATTAATCAAAAAAATATACATTGTCAATCAAATCATGATTTGACAAAAACACTGAAAAATCTTTGGATAAGATATTGTTAAACAAAAAAATTATAAATTAATTTTAATATACTTTATATATTTTTATATTTCTAATTATTATTAAAAATAAAAATATATAAAATTGTAAACCAATATTATATAAATTATTAGTATATACACTTAAATAATTAAATACATGTTTTATACACTACTACTAATAATGATACTTTATACATATGTTAAGCACAATATTATCCGTTCATAAAAAAGAGAACATTTCTAATGTATTTAAAACGTAATATTTTTATTCTAATGTTCTTATGTATAATTTTATATTCTTTTCATATATATAAAAATTATATTTCTCACAATTTTACCCAAAATAAAAAAATATTGATCCATGAAAATAACATAATAAAAAAAAGCAAATGTGCTTTCAAAAATTTAGAAAAGAATAATATTATATATCTTAAAAATGATGTTATTTGCGCTTCTATAAATACTATAGGAGGAAACATTGAAGAAGTATCTTTACTTAAATACAAAAAAAAAATAAACTCAAATAAACCATTTAAGCTATTAAAAAAAAACTCAAATTTTATATACCAAGCTAATAGTAAAATAATAGGAAATGATGGACCTGACAGTTCTATACACTGTAAAGAAAAACCAATTTATAAAATAGATAAAAAAAATTTTTATTTGAAAAACTTAAATAAAAAAACAATATATATCCCGTTGATTTGGAAAAGTAAAAATAATTCGCTATATATTAAAACTTTTATCCTTAATAAAGGAGATTATAGAATAAAAATAGAATATGATATATATAACTATAATAAAAATATACACGTATCTACACTTCATAAATTACAACAAAATATAAATATTCCAAATGCAAATTTTAACTATAATTCTATTTTCTCTAAAAACACATATCGAGGATCAGCTTACTCTAGCGATATACACAAATTTAAAAAGGAAAGTTTTGAAGATATAAAATCGAATGATGCTAAAAAAATACATACAAAAAAAGGTTGGATAGCTATGATTCAACAATACTTTTGTACAGCATGGATTCCCGGCAATACAGAAAACAATATTTTTTTTAGAAAAAATATAAAAAAAAATCAAGTCTCTATAAATTGTCAATCAAACTTAATATCTATAAATAAAAACTTCTGCCATAAAATATCATCCTCGTTATGGGTTGGGCCAGAAATTCAAAAAGAAATGAAAAACATAGCTCCGTACTTAGATTTTACTGTAGATTATGGATACTTGTGGTTTTTTTCTAAACCATTATTTAAACTATTAAACTTTTTTTTTAAAATAGTTAATAACTGGGGTTGGGCTATTGTTTTAACAACATTAACTATTCGAGCTATCATGTACCCTTTAACTAAAATTCAATATATATCTTCAGAAAAATTTCGTCTATTGCAACCGGAAATTGAAAGAATTAAACAAAAATATAAAAATAATAAAAAGAAACTTAATGAAAAAATTATATCTTTATATAATGCAGAACAAATAAATCCAATTAAAAGTTTCATTCCAACATTACTTCAAATGCCATTATTTTTATCTCTATATACTATGTTAGTAGCTTCAGTAGAACTAAGACATGCTGGTTTTATATTATGGATTAATGATTTATCTTCTAAAGACCCGTATTTCGTACTTCCAATCTTTATGGGATTAACTATGTTTTATATTCAACAGATATCAAAAACTAATAATTCAAATTCTATTCAACCAAAATATATGTTATTTGTACCTATAATATTAACCTGTTTTTTTCTATGTTTTCCATCTGGTTTAGTTTTATACTATACAGTTAATAACTTAATCACAATTGTTCAAAACAAATTTATTTTTAATAAAATTAATAAATAATAATCTTGTAGATAAATATAAAATGGTAATCTTATCTAAATAATAAAAAAAAATTTATAAGTACGCGGTCACTAATTTAGCATTTATGGATATAAAATGACTAACTCAAAAACTATCATAGCTCAAATAACTCCAATAGGAAAGTCTGGAGTTGGAATATTACGCATATCAGGAAAACAATGCAAAAAAGTAGCAAAACTAATTTTAAAGAAAATTCCAAAAGAAAGATATGCAACATATTCAGATTTTTTTAATCATGATGGAAAAATTATAGATAAAGGAATTGCTTTATGGTTCCCATCCCCGAACTCTTTTACAGGTGAAGATACCTTAGAATTACAAGGACATGGAAACCCTATAATATTAGATATGCTTATAAAAACTATTCTTACAATAAAAAACGTTCGAATAGCTCATCCTGGGGAATTTTCTAAAAGAGCATTTTTAAATGGAAAAATAGATTTAGTGCAAGCTGAAGCCATAGCTGATTTAATTAATTCTGATACTGAAGAAGCTGCTATTTATTCATTACAATCTATGGAAGGCAATTTATCTGTTAATATTTCTAATATTACAAAGTTAATAACAAAATTAAGGACTAGAATTGAAACTCATATAAATTTCTCTTATGAAGAATCTGTTTCTATTGATGTTAATAGTATTAATATCACTTTATTAAATATATTAAAACAAATAAAAATTATTCAACTATCAGAAAATAAAGGAAGTATCCTTCATGAAGGAATTCAATTAGCTTTAGTAGGACCTCCAAATACTGGAAAATCTACGCTATTTAATCGATTATCACTAAATGACTCAGCAATAGTTACTGAAATAAAAGGTACTACTAGAGATATTTTAAAAGAAAAAATAAATTTAAATGGTCACCTACTACATATACTAGACACAGCTGGAATACATAATACAAACAATGAAGTAGAGAAAATAGGTATTAAGCGCACATGGGAAAAAATTAAACAGTGTAATTATATATTATTAATTTTAGACTGTAGTAAATCTAACAAAGAAAATATATCGATATACAATTCTATACTTAAATCTTCTGTAAAAAAAAATAAAATTAGTATTATTATGAATAAATGCGACTTAATCAATAAAAAACCTGGAGTTCAGTATAATTTAAAATTAGGAAACTGTCTCTTTGTATCTGGAAAAGAAAATACAGGAATAAATGATTTAAAATCACATTTACAAAAAATAATAACTAATAATATTAGTTCAGAAGGATTATTTATTTCTAGAAGGCGACATTCTTATATACTAAACAATATCTTAGAACATCTATCAAAAACAATCTATATCTGGAAAAAAACTAAAAATATAGAACTATTAGCAGAAGATTTAAGATTAATTCAAAAAAAGTTTGGAAAAATAACTGGGGAATTTACAACAGAAGACTTATTGGAATCTATATTTTCTACTTTTTGTATTGGTAAGTGAATTTATTTAAATAAACTGTAAATATGTTTTGTATATCTATATATTCAAATACAGATATATATGTCCAACACATTTTTTTTGAAATAAATCTAGCTGTTAATCCGCTACCATATGCAAATTAAAAATTTATCTATTTTTAAAATAAGTGCTTACATTTATTAATTATTAATTTATTTTTATCATATGAAATCATTTGTTAAAAAAAATTCGTATAATAGAAAAGATTTTAATTATTAAGACCGTTCTTTTAATACGAAGTTTAAATGCATATTTAAAAAAAAATTTGTTTCTTTTTAATTAATAAGAATAGATCATTATTTGAATTTATTAAAAAAATAAAAAAATACAATATATATAATAAAGAATATTATATATTAAATATATAGAACAAAAAAAAAAATATATTTTTATGTAAAAATTTTAACATATAAAGATAAAACTGTTCTAAAAAAATTAAAAATTTGCCCGAAGGCGGAATTGAACCACCGACACGGGGATTTTCAGTCCCCTGCTCTACCAACTGAGCTATTCGGGCTATATAATATATAACCATTAAACATACTTACATGTCAATTAATAAATTTAAATTTTTGCATTTTTTAAAAAAAAAATATTTTAAAGAAATTTTTTTTTCATTTCTGAATTATTCTATCTATAATAATGTTATTTAAATTATTCTTTACTAAAAGATAATTTTTTATAGAAAATTTTAAAAACTACTTGAAAGTTTAAATTAGAATCCACATATCTACATTAGACATAAAGTATGTTTTAACAAAATTAAATACAATTTAACAATTTGGTAACACTATAGAATAGGAGAAAAAAAATGAACATTCGTCCATTATATGATCGAATTATAGTGAAACCTCAAGAAATAGAATCAAAATCAGCGGGTGGAATAGTTTTAACAGGATCAGCAGCAGGAAAATCTACTAGAGGGAAAGTTCTAGCTGTAGGAAAAGGTAAAGTATTAGATAACGGAAATTTGCAAAAATTAGAAGTAAAAATTGGAGATACTGTTATTTTTAACGAAGGATATGGATCTAAAACTGAAAAAATTGATAATGAAGATGTATTAATTTTAAATGAAAGTGACATATTAGCAATTGTAGAATAATTAACGTATAAAAATTTATGTAATAAAACTAAATTTTTATTTAATTAAAATATTTTTATATTTTACATAGCATGTAAAAAAAATAAATTATTTATATAAGGAAAAAAACTATGGCTGCTAAAGATGTAAAATTTGGAAACGAAGCAAGAATTAAAATGCTTCGAGGAGTAAATGTATTAGCAGATGCTGTAAAAGTAACTTTAGGACCAAAAGGAAGAAATGTAGTTCTAGATAAATCATTCGGAGCTCCAAGTATAACAAAAGACGGAGTTTCCGTAGCTAGAGAAATAGAACTAGAAGACAAGTTTGAAAATATGGGTGCTCAAATGGTTAAAGAAGTTGCATCAAAAGCCAATGATGCTGCTGGAGATGGAACAACCACTGCTACGCTGTTAGCACAAGCTATAGTCAATGAAGGTTTAAAAGCAGTAGCAGCAGGAATGAATCCTATGGATTTAAAAAGAGGAATAGATAAAGCTGTTATTAATGCTGTAGATGAATTAAAATCATTATCTGTTCCTTGTTCTGATTCTAAAGCAATAACACAAGTTGGAACTATATCAGCAAATGCTGATGAAAAAGTTGGATCTTTAATTGCCGAAGCTATGGAAAAAGTAGGAAATGATGGAGTCATTACAGTAGAAGAAGGAACAGGATTACAAAATGAATTAGAAGTAGTTAAAGGAATGCAGTTTGATAGAGGATATTTATCTCCATATTTTATTAATAAACCTGAAACAGGAATAGTAGAACTAGATAATCCATATATTTTAATGGCAGATAAAAAAATATCTAATATTCGAGAACTACTACCTATATTAGAAGCTGTAGCAAAATCAAGTAAACCTTTATTAATTATTTCTGAAGACTTAGAAGGCGAAGCATTAGCTACTTTAGTAGTAAATTCTATGCGAGGAATAGTAAAAATAGCAGCTGTAAAAGCTCCAGGATTTGGAGACCGAAGAAAATCTATGCTACAAGATATTTCTATTCTAACTTCTGGATCCGTTATATCCGAAGAATTAGCTATGAATTTAGAAAAAACTACACTAGAAGACTTAGGACAAGCAAAACGAGTAGTTATAACAAAAGATACTACTACTATTATTGGCGGAATCGGAAAAAAATCCGAAATTAAAAGTAGAATAGCTCAAATAAAACAAGAAATTCAAGAAGCAACTTCTGATTATGACAAAGAAAAATTAAATGAAAGACTAGCTAAACTATCTGGTGGAGTAGCAGTGTTAAAAGTAGGAGCTGCGACAGAAGTAGAAATGAAGGAAAAGAAAGCGAGAGTTGAAGATGCGCTACATGCTACTAGAGCAGCAGTAGAAGAAGGCGTAGTACCTGGTGGTGGAGTTGCTTTAGTTAGAGTAGCACAAAAAATATCTAAAATATCTGGACAAAATGAAGATCAAAACGTAGGAATAAGAGTTGCTGTAAAAGCAATGGAAGCTCCTTTAAGACAAATTGTTTCTAATTCAGGTGAAGAACCATCAGTTGTAACTAATAACGTGAAAGATGGAAAAGGAAATTACGGATATAATGCGGCTACTGATGAATATGGTGATATGATTAAATTTGGAATATTAGATCCTACAAAAGTTACTAGATCAGCATTACAGTATGCTGCTTCTGTAGCAGGACTAATGATTACAACAGAATGCATGGTAACTGATTTACCAAAAGAAGAAAAATCAGATATAAGTTCTCCTGCCGCTGGTGCTGGAATGGGTGGAATGGGCGGTATGATGTAATTATTTCTCGTTCTCAACTAATATTAGTATACGACAAAATTTATATAGACAAAATATATACTTATATATATTATTGAGAACGAGTTTTTAATCTTTTACATATTTCTATACAGTTTAAATACTTAGGATTATTCGAAAATGTCAGAAAATTATACAGCTAAATTTAAACAAGGCACTAAAATAGTTTTTAACAATGAACCATACATAATAACTAGTAGCACTTTTGTAAATCCAGGAAAAGGACAAGCATTTGTCAGAATAAAACTAAAACAACTGTACAATGGGAAAAAAATAGAAAAAACTTGCAAAAGTACTGATTCATTGCCTATAGCTAACATAAAAAACATTTCAGTATATTATTTATACAAAAATCATAAATCATTATTTTTTATGGAAAAAACTAATTTTGAAGAATATTCAATAGAAAAAAAATTATTAAAAGAAAATGAAAAATGGATTATACCTGAAGTAGAATACCAAGCAACTATTTGGAATGAAAAGATGATTACAGTTATTCCAAATAATTTTATAGATTTATATGTTGTTCAAACTAATCCATACTACAAAAAAAAATCCATTACTTCAGGAAATAAATTAGCGAAATTAAATACAGGTGCAACTATAAAAGTTCCATTATTTATTAAAACAGGAGACAAAATTAAAATAGATACTAGAAGTTCTCAGTACATTTCAAGAATAAAATAACAAGTTATATACATAACCTGACAACGTATTTACATTATGTCCATTTTTATACATTATAAAAAACAATGAATTTACTCTAATATTTTTTTTCATTAACAAATTGTCTATAACTGTCCCATTCAAAATTTAACCATAATCCATTACCTAATCTCATCCTATCTATTACTCTCTCTCCTAAAAGTTGCTGCATTCCTCTATAGTCCAAATTAGATAACATACCAGTAGAACGTTTCGAGGATGATCGCCTATCTACAATTTGATTAATTATTACTTTTTCATACCTTGATTCTATTTGCATTCCTATTTCATCAATCATTAAAAGATCTACAGTGCTTAAATTATGTAATAAATTTTCTTCGGTAATTCTACTATATCCATTAAAAGTTCCTTTCATATTTGACATTAAATCTGCTACGGTTACAATAAGAACTGATTTTCCATGCACAATTAAATAATTACCTATCGCAGATGCTAAATGATTTTTTCCGGTTCCAGGTCTTCCTGAAAATATAAAACTAGCTATATTTGTATTAAATTCTTTAGCATACCGTTTAGCAGCTACTACAACTCTTTTATGCCCATCATGTTCAACTTGATAATTTTCAAAAGAACAATTAATATATAGTTCTCTTATTCCAGATTCAATTAAAGCTTTTTTAAATCTTAACGTATTATTTCTCTCTAAAATCGTATTAGAAGATAAAAACCCTTCTTTTTGATTCCAATAGAAAAGTTCCTTATCAGTTTTAAATTTAGGCTTCACATGTTCAGGTACTATCTTTTTTAATCGAGTTAAAAAATTAATATTCTTTTTCATTATTTTTCTCTAAAACCAATTGGAACCTCATTATTCAAATAAGACTCTTTTTCAAACATACTTGTTTCTTTTTTTCCCAATAAAAAACTCTTATTTCTACTATAATCTAAACTTTGTGCTAATTTTTGCTGCCATTGTATATGGTAAAAATAACGACCTTCTACTTTCCAATAAGAAATAAAAAAAGATAATTCTGATTCCGTAACAGGAGTAATTAAATTAATTCCCCAAATCAACGACTTTTTAATAAAATCATCATCAGGAACCCACTCATCATACATTTTAAATTTTTTTTCAACAGTAAAAACGGGCAAATTTTTTTTTTTTTTAAAGTCTACTAATATTTTTTTACTTTCTCTTACTGACTCTGAAAAATACTCTTTATATGTTATGGATACTAACTTATTTAATAAACTAGCAGAAACAACATACATAATCGGTTTATTTTTTTTTATTTCAACAATACCTGATTCATTTCCTAAACATAAATATTTTTTAGGACTTTTACAAAAAAGTTCAAATGTTACTATATTTGACACAATCAAATTAATAGACATCTAGTATTCCTATAGCAAAACTATCATTTTTAATTTAACAACGAATATATAAGCTATATATTACATTTTTAGATACTTTGTTCTTATATAAAACCCAACAATTTGGTATAATTAAGTTAGTACTGGTATTTTCTCGTTCTATATATATAGATGATTTTTCCTTTAACCAATTATACTCTTCTAGTAAATTTATTGTTCTTTGTACTAATCCTTGAAAAAAAGGAGGATCAATAAAAACGATATCAAATTGTTTTTTTATGTTTCTTTTTTTTAACCAAATGATAGAATTAATACAAATTGTATTTATATTACTTATTGAAATTAATTGTAAATATTTTTTTATATTATTTACTAATTTTTTGTTAATTTCAAGAGATGTAACACTCTTCGCTCCACGAGACACAGATTCTATACTCAACGCTCCAGTTCCAGAAAAGCAATCTAAACACACTGAATCTTTAATAACTGTATTTAACCAATTAAAAAGAGTTTCACGCATATTACTAGTTGTTGGTCTTAGATTATAAGAAAATGAAGGCAGTTTAATTATTCTTGAACGGAATTTTCCAGAAATAATGCGTATTTTTTTAGGATAATTTTTTAAACTTTTTAATTTTTTCATAAAATATTTTGAATATTTAAATTGTTAAATAGAAAATCTAAAATTTGCTTAATATAAAATATTACATCTATCCTATATAAGGATCTTTATGTCTAAAAAACACTATAATAATTTTTTTTCTTGGTTGTGGCGTAAAAAAAAAAAAAATGATAATAAACTAGAAGAAAACCAAAAACAAAATAATCACCAAGAAACACAAAAAGATAAAATAACAATTTTAAAAAATGCACTTGTTCTAGAAAAAAAAAGTAAAACAATAAAAATTAAGATAAAAAACCAAAATGCTCAAAAATTAATTAATAACAATCAAAAAAAAATATCAAAAATCGATCAATATTCTAATAAAAGATTAGATAATCAGGAACAAAAACTATCTACTACATTGTTAAATAATAAAATCCAAAAAAATATAAAAAATAAACAAAATGAAAATAGATACAATAATGTATTTCAATCATTGCAATTTTCTTTAAAAAAAACAAAGAATTATTTAGAAAAAAAAATAAAAAAAATTTTCTTTTCTAACCAAGAAAACAATGATTTATTCGAATCAATTGAAGAAATGTTATTATTATCTGATTTTGGAGTAAACACTACCAATAATATTATTAAATCTTTAAAAAAAGAAGTATATAAAAATAATACTACTGATAAATCTAAAATTTTTTTTATTCTAAAAAAAAATCTGTTAGATATTTTAAATAAACCTTCAAAAGAAAAAATAAAAACAAACCAAAAAAAACCAAAAGTAATATTAATAGTTGGCGTTAATGGAGTAGGAAAAACTACCACTATTGGAAAACTAGCGTATAAGTTTAAACAATCAGGAAATTCAATAATGTTAGCTGCCGGAGATACTTTTAGAGCTGCAGCTGTAGATCAATTGAAAGTGTTTGGAGAAAAGAATAAAGTACCTGTCATTTATAACAAAATAGGAACTGATCCTTCTGCAGTTATTTATGACTCCCTTCAAGCTGCAAAAGCAAAAAAAATAGATATTTTAATTTCGGATACAGCAGGTAGATTACATAACAAACAACATCTTATGGAAGAATTAAAAAAAATTGTTAGAATAATAAAAAAACATAATCAATCATCTAATCTCGAAGTTACTTTAGTAATAGACGCATGTAGTGGACAAAACACACTACAACAAGTGAATTTATTCAATAGCATGATCAGCGTTAATAACATTATTGTGACTAAGTTAGATGGAACAGCAAAAGGAGGAGTTATTTTTGCTATATCTGATCAATTCTCTATTCCTATTAATTATCTTGGATTTGGAGAAAAAATTTATGATTTACAAGAATTTAACAAGAAAAAATTTATTGAAATTTTATTTGAAAAAAATAATAAATAACATTTATTTATTTAAAAAATACTTTTATTATTTTAAACCTTATAAATATAAAATTTTATTTTTATAAAATATCAGTTCACAATGTATAAAACAAAACTATAAATATAGTGTAGTATTATACTTATATAAAAAATATTAACTATCTAAAAGATACTATATGATAAAAAAATTTACACTATTATCAAATCCGAATCTCGGTAATCTTGATTCTTATATTAGATCTGCTAACTTGTGGCCTATGTTATCGTTAAAAGAAGAAAAGGAATTATCTAAAAAATTTTTTTATTTTAAAGATTTAGAAGCTGCAAAAATTTTAATTTTATCTCATTTAAGATTTGTTATTCATATTGCTAGAAATTATTCTGGATATGGATTACTTCAAGCGGATATAATACAAGAAGGAAATATCGGTTTAATGAAATCTGTTCGAAGATTTAATCCAGAAATAGGAGTAAGATTAGTATCTTTTGCAGTACATTGGATAAAATCTGAAATACATGAATATGTATTACGAAATTGGAGAATAGTTAAAGTAGCTACAACAAAATCTCAAAGAAAACTATTTTTTAATCTTAGAAAAACTAAAAAAAGGTTAGGTTGGTTTAATTCTAAAGAAATAGAAATAGTAGCTCATGAATTAGGTGTAAGTATAGAAGATGTAAAAGAAATGGAATCAAGAATGTCTGCTCAAGATATAACATTCAATACTCTACCTGAAGAAGAATACGGTGATATAAAAACAAAATCTATTCTTCCTTATTTAAAAGATAATAGTTCTAATTTTGCAAATACAGTAGAAAAAGATGATTGGGAAAAATATGCGGTCAACAAGTTAAGCAATGCCCTTTTGAAACTGGACGAACGTAGCCGATATATTATTCATGTAAGATGGTTGTACGAAAAAAAAATAACATTACAAAAAATAGCAAATTACTATGGTATATCAGCAGAAAGAGTTCGACAACTTGAAAAAAATGCTATAAAAAAACTAAGAAATGAAATAAAAAAATAAGAAAATATTAATTATGAATTTCAATATAAAATAAATAATAACACATATATACATACCATTTATTATTCAATAATAAACTAATAACCTAATATTAAATAAAAAGTAAACGTGAATAATCTAACTCTAATATAATATGTTATGTTATGCATCAATATACAAAAAAAATATTTTACACATTTAACATAAATACATATATTGATATATGATTATTAATCTATTTTCTATTTTAGATAAATGTTTATTTATTTCAAATTTAAAAAAACTACAAATTTTAAACTAAAAATTATTTAAAATAATAAATTTATTCAATTTAAGTAACTTATTAATTATAATTAATGCACAAAAAATAACACTAGATTTAAATATAAAACTAAATATTATCTAAATTACTATTTAATATATATTCAATTATTCTCTTTAATTTAAAATGTATTTAATTAATTAAATTACTTTTATCTATTTTATAGAAAATATTACAATTTTTCACAATATTTAATTATTTTGCTTTTTTCACTAAATATAATTTACTTTATTAAACTGTTTTTTTATCTACTGTTATTATTTGTATAACTACTAAAAAATTTATAAAATTTTATTTTTTTTTATTAACTTTTAACTGTTAACTTTTAACTATTAATGTACATATAATTATATTTGTAGTAAGTATGAAACGTTTTTTTATCTCTTCTAAAAAACTACATCTGTATATATACTATATACTGTACTTTAATGAAAATAAAATTGATTCTTTAATAACTAAACTTAACTAAGTTGAAGTAAATTACTTAAATAAAAGAACAGAAATTATATAATCTATACATATAAACTATTTTTAGTTGTATCTAATATAGAATACTAAAAATATATTAGTATGAAAAAAAATGAATTAAAAATAATGAAACAATATATATATTTTTATTCATAAAAAAAGTTTAATTTTTTTATTATAAAAATCATTATTTTAGAAAAACAATGCAAAAAAGCTAAAAAGGGAAAATATGACTACTATTTTTACTCATACGTTAGGATTTCCTAGAATCGGAACTAATAGAGAACTTAAAAAGGCTCAAGAAAAATACTGGAGTAACAAATTTACAAAAGAACAATTATTTACTGAAGGAAAAAAAATTCGAATAAATAATTGGAAAAAACAAGCAGAACTTGGAATTGATCTTATACCTGTAGGTGATTTCTCATGGTATGATCATGTTTTAAATACAACTATGCTATTAGGTAATATCCCAGAAAGATTTAAAAAAGATAGTCATACTATTGACATTGATACTATATTTAAAATTGCTAAAGGTTATCAGTCTAAAAGAAAACACGTTATCCCATCAGAAATGAAAAAATGGTTTAATACTAACTATCATTATATAGTACCTGAATTCACAAAAAATAGCAGCTTTACTTATTCATGGAAACAACTTATAGAAGAAGTAGATGAAGCTATTGCACTAGATTTTAATGTAAAGCCAGTAATATTAGGACCTATATCATATTTATGGTTAGGAAAAGAAAAAGAAGAAAACTTTCATCGCCTAGATTTACTAACAAAAATTTTGCATGTGTATAAAGAAATAATTTCTGAGTTAGAAAAAAGAAAAATAACTTGGATACAAATAGAAGAACCTATACTTACATTAGATCTTTCAGAAAAATGGTTAAACGCATTTAAATTTTCTTATGAATTTATAAAAAGTTCAAAAAAAATATTGTTAACAACCTATTTTGGAAATGTCTACCATAATATAGAAACTATTAAAGAACTACCTGTTCAAGGTTTACACGTTGATATTACTAATAAAAATTGCAATATTAATTCATTATGCAATAATATACCAAAAAAATGGCTATTATCATTAGGAATAATTAATGGAAGAAACATTTGGAAAACAAATTTAAATTCAGCCATTAACACAATTAATTTAATTAAAAAAAACAAAAACAATATCTGTATCGGTACTTCATGTTCATTAATTCACGTTCCAATCGATCTTTCTGTGGAAAATAAAATTAGCAAAACAGAAAAAAGTTGGTTATCTTTCGCTTTAGAAAAATGTCATGAGTTATTCTTATTAAAAACAGCTTTAATTACTAGCAACCATTCACTATTAAAAAAATGGAGTAAACCTGTTCTTTCTAGAATAAAGCTAAACCAAAATAAAAAAAGAGAAAAAGAAATAGAAACATTCCAAACAAACAAATTTTATAAATATAAAAAATCTCCATATTCTATTAGAAGCTTAGAACAAAAAAAACATCTAAAATTACCTATTTTACCAATTACAACTATTGGATCTTTTCCTCAAACTGAATCTGTTAGAAAATTAAGACTCGACTTTAAATTAAAAAATATTAGTAGTAATGATTATGAAGAAAAGATAAAAGAAAATATAAAAAAAATAATTTTATTTCAAGAATCTCTAAATATTGATGTATTAGTACACGGGGAAGTAGAAAGAAATGATATGGTCGAATATTTTGGTGAACAACTAAACGGATTTTTAATTACATCTAATGGCTGGGTTCAAAGTTATGGTTCAAGATGTGTTAAACCTCCAATTATTATAAGTGATATATCACGTTCTAAACCAATGACTATAAAATGGATGAAATATGCTCAATCCTTAACAAAAAAACCAATAAAAGGAATGTTAACAGGTCCAGTTACTATTTTATGTTGGTCTTTTATAAGAGATGACATTAAAAAAAGCCAAGTTGCTTATCAATTAGCTTTAGCTTTACAAGATGAAGTACTTGATTTAGAAAAAATAGGAATAAATATTATTCAAATTGACGAACCTGCTTTAAGAGAAGGATTACCTCTAAGAAAACAATCATGGAAAAATTATTTAAATTGGGCTACTGAATCTTTCAGATTAACATACTATAAAACTAAAAATGAAACACAAATTCATACACATATGTGTTACTGTGAATTTAATGATATTATAGAAGCTATTATTAAATTAGACGTTGATGTAATTACTCTTGAAACTTCTAGGTCTGATATTAAATTATTAAAACTGTTTCAAAAACATAAATACAGCAATGAAATAGGACCTGGATTTTATGACATCCATTCTTCTACCATTCCTACTATCGAATCAATTCAATCAACCTTAGAAACAGCATTAAAATATATTTCTATAAACAGATTATGGGTTAATCCTGACTGTGGATTAAAAACAAGAAACTGGAAAGAAATACAACAATCTTTAGAAAACATAGTAACTGCAACAAAAAATGTACGAAAAAAATTTCAAAAAATTTAACAAATTAATTAATAGTTAAAATAATAAATAGTGTACTAATAAAAAGTAGTACACTATTTATTATTTTGTACAAAATAATAAATAGTTATTAAATTTAATTACATACTAATTAGAGTTTATATTCTTAATTATTAAATAAATTTTTATATAAAAAATAAAACGTTACTATCAACGTTCTTATTAAGAAATAATAATTTTAATAAATAAAAAACGATACTAGTGCCTAAAAGTTCTATCTTGAGTAAAAATCATAGATATATTACTTTTATTTGCTGCATGAATAACCTCATTATCCCTGATTGAACCTCCAGGTTGGATCATACAAGTTACACCGTTTCTAGCAGCTAAATTTACACAATCTTTGAATGGAAAAAAAGCATCTGAAGCTAAAACAATATTATTAAATTTAATATTTGTATTTTTCACTTTATTAATAGCTACTTTTACAGCATCTATTCTACTAGATTGCCCGGAACCAATTCCGATTGTAGAATAGTCAGAAACACATACAATACCATTCGATTTTAAAAATTTACAAACTAACCAAGCAAATTTTGCATCTTTCATTTCTTTTTCACTTGGAATTCTTTTCGTAACTATATTCCATTTTTTATCCATATTTATATTTTTTTTTTCTTGTAATAATACTCCTCCATTAACTGATCTTATTTCAAAGAAATTATTTTTTTTAATTGGTATTTTATAAATTAATACCCTAATATTCTTTTTAGATGATAACATTTTTTTTGCAGAACAAGTAATTTCTGGAGCTAATATTCCTTCTACAAAAGAATTTTTTATTATTTTTGCAACAACTATTTCATCTAATAAACAGTTAAAAGCAATTATACTTCCAAAAGTCGATATAGGATCACATTTGTACGCTGAAGAATAAGCATGAACTGCAGACACACCTATTGATACACCACATGGAGAACCATGTTTAATAATAACACAAGCTGGTTCTTTAAAACTAGTAACGCATTCTAATGCTATGTCTCCATCATATATATTGTTATATGACAATTCTTTATTACCTGTAATCATATTCTTTTTACTCAAACTACAATCAGATGAATAAAAAGAATATAAAGCTGCTTTTTGATCTGGATTTTCTCCATAACGAAGATCATCTACTTTCTTAAGCTTTAAAAAAATATCTTCTTTAAAAACACATTTGTCTTTTTCACTCTTTAATACTATTTCTTTAAAAAACCTTGAAATATTTAATTCATAATCAGCAATATACTCAAAAGCTTTAGTAGCTAACTGTATATTAGTTGTTAAAGATACCTGATTATTTTTATAATCATCTATCTCTTTTATTACTTTACAATAATCATTTGGATCAACTACAACAGTAACAAATTTATAGTTTTTAGCTGCTGATCTAATCATAGCTGGACCACCTATATCTATTTTATCAACAACTGTATCTATAGTATGCTTAGGATTTAAAATTAAATTGTCTAAAGGTAAAAAATTTACAACAACTATATCGAATAATATCATTTCGTATTTTTTTAATGTGTTTTCATCTATTTTTCTTCTAGATAAAATCCCACCATGAATCATCGGATGTAACGTTTTTACACGTCCATCCATAATCTCTGGAAAATGCGTATAATCCGTTAATTCTATTGAATGAATTCCAGATTGTTGTAATTTTTGATATGTTCCTGTAGTTGTATAAATGATATAATTTCTTTTTTTTAATTCTTGACAAAATTTTACTATGTTTAATTTATTAAATACACTGACTAAAGCATTTCTTTTTTTTTTTAAATCAATCATTATAGTTCTAATAAACCTCGAATATTGTATTAATTTATTTTTTTTAAAATTAAATATTTTATTGAATAATAATATTTGTATATTTTAGTGTTATATATTAAAAAATATGATTTTTGATTTAACCTGCTCATTTAAAATAAAACAAAAATTAAATAGTAAATTCTTAAAAACCGTATATATATAAAACATATTTATATAAATTTATTTTATAGCTATTTTAAAAGCTTTTCCTGAAATAAAAGTAGGTACTTTCGTTGCTGCAATATTTATTTTTTCTCCTGTTTGCGGGTTTCTACCAATTCTAGCTGCTCTATTATGCACTTTAAAAGTACCAAAACCTGCTATTTGAACATTTTTACCATTTTTTAAAGAAAAAACAATAGTTTTTAACATAGATTCTAAAATTTTTTTTACCTGTACTTTAGATACATTTGTCTCTTCTGCAATAGAACTTGTTAATTGAGTTTTATTCATAACCTTTTACTCCTCAATACTATATTTTTAATTAATAATTTAAAATTTAATTAAATCATTTCTTTTCTTTTAAAATACACAATAAATATTATTTATTTTTATTTTTTGTTTTACGATTTTTTTATAAAAATATTGTGTTTTCTTTGCTATAAAATAAATGTTTTTATACAATAAATTTGATTATACGTTACTAATATACTTATACAACTTAATAAAGTTATCAAACTGACAGTACTATTTTTCTATTTTAAATAAAAATAAATATATATTTTTTTATACTTAAAAATGTTATATACATCTTATATTAATTTAAAAATGTGAAAGAATACTTTTTATTTTTTTAAGGTTGCATTTAACATTTCTGATAAATTAGCAGATGCTTCTTCTACACTTATATGTAAAGAAACAGATTTTTTACTATTCTTTTCTAATTTTTTCTTTTTATCTAATCTCTCCTTATGATATGCATATCCAGTTCCAGCTGGAATTAATCTTCCAACAATTACATTTTCTTTTAAACCTCTTAATTCATCTTTCTTCCCAGCAACAGCTGATTCTGTTAAAACACGTGTTGTTTCTTGAAAAGAAGCCGCTGATATAAAAGATTCTGTAGCTAATGATGCTTTTGTAATTCCTAGTAAATTTCTAGAAAAAGAAATAATTTTTTTACACTGTTTTTTTAACTTTCTATTCTCTATTTTTATTCTAGAATATTCAACCTGTTCTCCTTTTAAAAAATCAGATTCTCCATTATCTATAATGGTTGCTTTTCTCAACATTTGACGGACTATAACTTCAATATGTTTGTCATTTATTTTAACACCTTGTAATCTATAGACTTCTTGTACTTCATTAACTATATATTGAGTTACCGATTGCACTCCTCTTAATCTTAAAATATCATGAGATGATTCCGGACCATCAGATATGATGTCTCCTTTCTTTACTCTTTCACCTTCAAAAACATTTAACTGTCTCCATTTAGGTATCATTTCTTCATGTTTTTCATCTAAATTTACCGATGTTATTATTAATCTTCTTTTACCTTTTGTTTCTTTTCCGAAAGATATAAAACCACTAATTTCAGCTAAAATTGCTAATTCTTTAGGTTTTCTTGCTTCAAAAAGATCAGCTACTCTAGGTAAACCTCCAGTAATATCTTTCGTTCCTCCTGATTCCTGCGGTATTCTAGCTAAAGTATCTCCTGAAGTAACATACGATTTATTATTTAACTGAATAATAGACTTTCCCGGTAAAAAATACTGTGCTGGAATATCTGTTCCAAATATAAATACGTCTTTATTATTTATATCTAAAATTTTTAAGGCAGGACGTAAATCTTTTCCTGTTAAAGGACGTTCAGAACTATCTAATACTACAATAGACGTCAATCCTGTTAATTCATCTGTTTGTCTAGTTATACTTTGACCATCAACTATATCTACAAATTGAACATATCCATTTACTTCAGTTATTACAGGTATAGTATGAGGATCCCATTTAGCAATAACATCCCCAGAAACAACTGATTCTTTATTTCCTTTAAATAAAATTGCACCATAAGGAACTTTATAACTTTCTTTTACACAATTGAACTGATCAATTATATTAAGTTCTGCATTTCTAGATGTAATAATTATTTCATTGAAAGAATTTTTTACAAAACTAGAATAATGCAAATTTACTATTCCACTATGTTTTACTTGTATACTAGATTCAGTCGCCGAACGTGACGCTGCTCCACCTATATGAAAGGTTCTCATTGTTAACTGAGTTCCTGGTTCTCCAATAGATTGAGCGGCTATTACTCCAATTGCTTCTCCTTTTTTTACTAAAAATCCTCTAGCTAAATCTCTTCCATAACAATAAGCACAAATACCAAAATCAGTTTCACAATGTACTACTGATCTTACTTTTACTTTATCTATAGATTTTTTTTCTAATAAATCACATATTTCTTCATTTAAAAGAGTATTTCTATGTACTAAAACCTGTAAAGAATTTGATATTAAAATGTCTTCAGCTATGACTCTTCCTAAAACTCTTTCCCTTAACGTTTCTTTTATTTCTCCTCCCTCTATAACAGGACTCATGATAATACCTTCGTAAGTACCACAATCATCTTCAGTAACTACTAAGTCTTGTGCTACATCTACTAATCTACGTGTTAAATAACCTGAATTTGCTGTTTTCAAAGCTGTATCAGCTAAACCTTTTCTCGCTCCATGAGTAGAAATAAAATATTGTAATACGTTTAATCCTTCTCGAAAATTTGCTATAATTGGAGTTTCTATAATAGATCCGTCAGGCTTAGCCATTAGTCCACGCATTCCTGCTAATTGTCTAATTTGAGCAGCAGAACCCCTAGCTCCAGAATCAGCCATCATAAAAATACTATTAAAAGATATTTGATTGATTTCCTGGTTATTTTTATTTATAATTTTCTCACTTGATAAATTTTTCATCATAGCAATAGCTACTCTTTCATTCGCTGAAGCCCATATGTCAATAACCTTATTATATCTTTCGCCAGATGTAACTAAACCTGCTTGAAACTGATCCCTTATTTCCAATACTTCATTTTCTGCGTCTAGAATAATATTTTGTTTTTCTTTAGGAATAACCATATCGTCAATTCCAACAGATGCTCCAGAACGAGCAGCATAGAAAAAACCAGTATACATTATTTGATCAGCAAACTTTACTGTATCTTTTAATCCTAAAATACGGTAACAACTGTTTAACATTGCAGAAATTAGATTTTTTCCCAATGTTGTATTAACTGTAGAATAAGGTAATCCTCTAGGAACTATCATCCATAATATTGCTCTTCCTATAGTAGAATCATAAATAGTTGTTTTCTTTACAAATTTGTCTTTTTTATCTTTTGTATACTCAACAATTCTTACTTTTACAGACGCATGTAGTTCAGCAGATCCTGTACTATAGGCTATTTCAGCTTCTTCTGGACCTGATAAAACCATTCCTTCTCCTATTCCATTTATTTTTTCTCTAGTCATATAGTACAATCCTAAGACAACGTCCTGAGAAGGAACTATAATAGGTTCTCCATTAGCAGGAGATAAAACATTATTAATAGACATCATTAAAGAACGTGCTTCTAACTGAGAATCTTTTGTTAGTGGAACATGAACAGCCATTTGATCTCCATCAAAGTCTGCATTATACGCAGCACAAACTAAAGGATGCAATTGTATAGCCTTTCCTTCTATTAAAATCGGTTCAAATGCTTGTATCCCAAGTCTATGTAGAGTTGGAGCTCTATTTAACAATACAGGATGTTCTTTTATTACCTCATCTAATATATCCCATACTTCTGGTTCTTCTCTTTCTACCATTTTTTTTGCTGCTTTTATAGTAGCAGCTAAATTTTTCTTTTCTAACTTTCCGTAAATAAAAGGCTTAAATAATTCTAACGCCATTTTTTTTGGTAAACCACATTGATTTAAATGCAAATAAGGTCCAACAGTAATTACTGATCTTCCTGAATAATCTACTCTTTTACCTAATAGATTTTGACGAAATCTTCCTTGTTTTCCCTTTATCATATCTGCTAAAGATTTTAACGGTCTTTTATTAGACCCTGTTATAGCTCTACCTCTTCTTCCATTATCTAATAACGCATCAACTGCTTCTTGAAGCATTCTTTTTTCATTTCTAACAATAATATCTGGAGCAGATAAATCTAACAATCGTTTTAAACGATTATTTCTGTTAATAACTCTTCTATATAAATCATTTAAATCTGAAGTAGCAAACCTTCCTCCATCTAATGGAACTAACGGTCTTAAATCAGGAGGAAGTACTGGTAATACAGTTAAAATCATCCATTCTGGTTTATTTTTTGATTTTATAAATGACTCTAATAACTTTATTCGCTTAGTAATTTTTTTTCTTTTAGTTTCTGAATTTGTCTCACCAATTTCACTACGTAAATCTTTGCATACGGATAATAAATCCATTTTTCTTAATAAAGATTGTATAGCTTCAGCTCCCATATTCGCATAAAATTCATCACCAAATTCTTCTAAAGAATCTAAGTATTGTTCTTCACTCAAAATTTGTTTCTTTTTTAAAGAAGTAATACCATTTTCAATTACCACATAAGACTCAAAATATAAAACTCTTTCAATATCTCTCAATGGCATATCCAATAAAAGACCTATTCGTGACGGAAGTGATTTCAAAAACCAAATATGTGCGATAGGAGAAGATAATTCAATATGCCCCATTCTATCTCGTCTAACTTTGCTTTGTGTAACTTCTACTCCACATTTTTCGCAAATTACCCCACGGTGTTTTAAACGTTTGTACTTACCACATAAGCATTCATAGTCTTTTATAGGTCCAAATATTCTAGAACAAAAAAGACCATCTCTTTCCGGTTTAAACGTACGATAATTAATTGTTTCTGGTTTTTTGACTTCTCCAAAAGACCATGATCTAATAATATCTGGAGAAGATAGTGCTATTTTTATAGAATTGAATTCTTCAACTTTAGTTTTAACCTTGAGAAATTTTAATAATTCTTTCACTAATTAGCTCCTAATGGAGTAAAATATTTAAATAAAATAAACACAAAATAGATTGTCCTAACAATTAAAAATAACTATTCGTCTTCTAAATCAATATTTATACCTAACGATCTTATTTCTTTTAATAAAACATTAAAAGATTCAGGCATTCCTGGTTCCATGTTATAATTTCCATCTACTATATTTTTATACATTTTAGTTCTACCATTGACATCATCAGATTTTACTGTTAACATTTCTTGTAAGGTATGAGAGGCCCCATATGCTTCTAAAGCCCACACCTCCATTTCTCCAAATCTTTGACCACCAAACTGAGCTTTTCCTCCTAGCGGTTGTTGAGTTATTAAACTATAAGAACCAGTAGAACGAGCATGCATTTTATCATCTACTAAATGATTTAACTTTAACATATACATATATCCAACTGTTACTGGACGTTCAAATTTATCCCCAGTTCTTCCATCAAATAAATCAATTTGACCAGAAGAAGGTAGATTTGTTAGCTGCAGCATTTCTTTAATTTCATTTTCTTTCGCCCCATCAAACACAGGACTAGCAATAGGCATTCCGTTTTTTAGATTTTTTGCTAAACAAATCACTTCTTGATCAGTAAATTCTTTCAAATTTACTTTTTGCTGTACATTAGAACCTAAATCAAAAGCTTTTTGCATAAATTTACGCAAAAATTTAATTTTTTCTTTACGTTCTAACATTTTTTTTATTACTTCTCCTACTCCTTTAGCTGCTAATCCTAAGTGAGTTTCTAATATTTGACCTATATTCATCCTTGATGGCACTCCTAAAGGATTTAAAACTATGTCTACTGGAACTCCATGTTCATCATAAGGCATATCTTCAATAGGATTAATTTTTGAAACAACTCCTTTATTTCCATGTCTTCCAGCCATTTTGTCTCCAGGTTGGATTTGTCTTTTTACTGCTAAGTAAACTTTGACAATTTTTAATATTCCAGGAGCTAAATCGTCTCCCTGAATGATTTTACTACATTTTTCTTTCAATTTTTTTTTAAATTTATTTTTTAATTCAATATATTGAATAGATAAAGTCTTTATTTTTTCTTCTTCAGATTTATTTTTTAATTTAAATTGTAACCAACGTTCATATGGAATAGATTTGAGTTTATCCAGAGATATACCTGAATTAATTAATACTTCTTTTACTTGATTAAATAAACTCAACTCAAAAATCTTCTTTTCTTCAGAAATATCTTTTTCAACTTGTTTCAACTGCATTTTTTCTATTGATAAAGCACGTTTATCTTTTTCTATACCATCTCGAGTAAACACTTGAACATCAATAACAGTTCCAGAAATTCCATTAGGTACTCTTAAAGAAGAATCCTTTACATCAGATGCTTTTTCTCCAAAAATAGCGCGTAATAATTTTTCCTCAGGTGTTAATTGTGTTTCTCCTTTTGGCGTTACTTTTCCTATCAATATATCTCCGCCAGTAACTTCAGCTCCTATATATACTATTCCTGAAGAATCTAATTTTGATAAAGCAGACTCTCCTATATTAGGTATATCAGCCGTAATATCTTCAGGTCCTAATTTAGTATCTCTAGAAATACAACTTAACTCTTGAATATGAATAGTAGTAAACCTATCATCTTGTACTATTTTTTCCGAAATTAAGATAGAATCTTCAAAATTGTATCCATTCCATGGCATAAATGCTACACGCATATTTTGACCTAATGCTAATTCCCCTAAATCTGTAGCAGGTCCATCAGCTAATACATCTCCTTTTTTTACCTTTTCACTTAAATTAATACATGGAGTTTGATTTATACACGTATTTTGATTAGATCTAGTGTATTTAGTTAAGTTATAAATATCTATTCCTGATTCTCCTAAACTCATTTCTTCTTTTTTTACTCTAACAACAATTCGAGATGCATCAACATATTGAATTTTTCCACTTCTCTTAGCTACGACTGTAACTCCAGAATCAACTGCTACTGCACGTTCCATTCCTGTTCCAATAAGTGGTTTTTCTGTTACTAAAGTTGGAACAGCTTGACGTTGCATATTAGCTCCCATTAATGCTCGATTTGCATCATCATGCTCTAAAAAAGGAATTAATGACGCTCCAACAGATACAATTTGCTGTGTAGAAACATCCATATATTCTACTTTTTTATAAAAAAATAAACCAGATTCTCCATGATAACGACAAGTAACTAATTCATCTATTAACCGTCCATCTTTATTTAAATTTGTATTAGCTTGAGCTATTATAAAATTACCTTCTTCAATAGCAGATAAATAAGTAATATCGTTTGTTACTATTCCACTTATAACTTTTCTATACGGCGTTTCTAAAAAACCATATTTATTAGTTCTAGCATATACAGATAAAGAGTTTATTAAACCTATATTTGGACCTTCTGGGGTTTCTATAGGACAAACTCTTCCATAATGAGTTGGATGAACATCTCTTACTTCAAAACCTGCTCTTTCTCTAGTTAAACCTCCGATTCCAAGAGCTGATATTCTTCTTTTATGCGTAATTTCAGATAAAGGATTATTCTGATCCATGAATTGAGATAATTGACTAGTTCCAAAAAACTCTTTAATTGCAGCCGAAATAGGTTTTGCATTAATCATATCTTGAGGCATTAATGTATCTAAATCTCCTAAAGATAATCTTTCTTTTACAGCTCGTTCTACACGAACTAATCCTATTCTAAACTGGTTTTCCGCCATTTCTCCAACAGAACGAATTCTTCTATTTCCTAAGTGATCAATATCATCTACAACTCCTTTTCCATTTCTAATACTAATTATTTTTAATATAACATCAACAATATCTATTTTAGATAAAACACTTTTTCCATCTATATCAACTCTGGATAAAGATCTGTTAAACTTCATTCTACCAACTGGTGATAAATCATATCTTTCTTCACAAAAAAACAAATTGTTAAATAAAACTTCAGCCGCTTCTCTTGTAGGTGGTTCTCCTGGACGCATCATTCTGTAAATTTCTGTAAGAGCAGTATCTCTATTAATAGTATTATCAATTCGAAGAGTTTCTGATATATACGATCCATAATCTAAATCATTTGTAAATATCGTTTCAATTTCACTATATCCACTGTTCTTAATTTTTTCTATAATTTCTAAAGAAAGAATGGCATTTGCTTCAATAATAACATTATTAGAATTTTGATCTAAATATTCTTTTGCAAGAACTCGTCCTACTAAATACTCAACTGGAACTTCTATATAATCAATCTTATCTTGAATTAACATATTAATATGTCTGGTAGTAACTCGACTTCCTTTTTTTACATATATTTTTTCTTTTGCCTTTATATCAAATAAAGCTGTTTCCCCACGGAGTCTATTCGGTGATAAAATTAAAAAAAATTTATTTTCACGCATTTGATAAATATTTTTTTTAAAAAATATTTCTAATATTTGTTCTATATTATAATCTAAAGCTCGTAATAAAATAGTAACTGGAAATTTTCTTCTTCTATCAATTCTAACAAATAAATTATCTTTAGCATCAAATTCAAAATCTAACCAAGATCCTCGATAAGGAATTATACGAGCATTATATAGAACTTTCCCAGAAGAATGAGTTTTTCCTTTATCACTATCAAAAAAAACACCAGGACTACGATGTAATTGCGATACTACAACTCGTTCAGTTCCATTAATAATAAACGTTCCATTACTTGTCATTAATGGAATTTCTCCCATATATACTTCTTGTTCTTTTATATCTTTAACTGTCGTTTGAGATGCTTCTTTCTCATAAATTATTAACCGTAGTTTAACTCGCAGAGGAGAAGAATATGTCATTCCTCTTGTTTGGCATTCTTGTACATCAAAACTTGTATTATCTAAACGGTATTTAACATACTGTAATTCTGCATTACCACTATAACTTCTGATAGGGAACAAAGAACGAAAAGCAGATTCTAATCCGCATTCTCCATCAACATTTTGATTAATAAACTTTTTAAAAGAGTCCAACTGAATCGATAAAAGATAAGGAATATCTAATACTTTTGGTCTTTTTCCAAAATCTTTACGAATTCGTTTTTTTTCAGTATAGGAGTAAATCATGAATTCCTCATCTAAATAATAACAATATTATATTTTTTATACTTAATTATTAAAATAATTAAATTCTTATAAATAAAAACTATTATTAAAATAATAATAATAATATTTAACTACGCTACACTATTTTGCTTAATCATATAGACGTTAAAAACATTGAAAATAATACTATTTTCTTTGAATTAAGTTAATGTAAAAAAGCTGGTGACTTATTAATCACCAGCTGCTAATAGAAACAAATTTAGCAAAAATACCTGTTCCATAATTTTAAACATTTATTTAATTTCTACTTCAGCTCCAGCTGATTCTAAACTCATTTTTAAAGAATTAGCATCTTCTTTATTAATATTTTCTTTAACAATAGTAGGAGCTGACTCTACTAAATCTTTAGCTTCTTTTAATCCTAATCCGCTATTACTTCGTACAGCTTTAATTACAGATACTTTATTAGGACCTATCGATTTTAAAAAAACAGTAAATTCTGTTTTTTCTTCAATTACAGCTGCATTTGAATTTCCAGATACACTATTTGAAATAGAAGAAGCAGAAACTCCAAATTTTTTTTCCATATCAGAGATTAAATCAATTACATTTTCAATTGACATATTTGATATAGCTTCTACAATTTTTTCTTTAGTTACCGACATATTAAATTATCCTAATCTTCATTGTAACTATTTATTTGTTTTAGGAATATATAAAAAATATTTTTATTTTTTTATACTATCTTTTTTCTTATTATATATAGCTATTACTGTTTTAAATAATTTTCCAATTGATATTTCTTGTAAAATTGACATTATTTTACTAATTGCTTCATTATAAGTAGGCATTTCAATCAAACTTTTAATTTCATTAGGCAATAACATTTTATTTTTAAAAACAGCACCTTTAATCTTTAACTTAATATCTTTATTCTGAAACTTATCTAACAATCTTGCTGCACTACCTGGATGCTCTAAAGAATATGCTATTAAAGTTGGTCCATTCAATTGATTTTCTAAACATTGAAATATTGTTCCATTAACTGATCTCTTAAGTAATGAATTACGCACGGAATAAACTACTACACCTACTTTTTTGGCTTCTTTTCTTAACTTAGTAATATTATTTACTGAAACTCCAGTGATATCAGATATAACAGCAGATATAGCTACATTATTTACTTTAGTTATTTTAGAAATGATAGTTTTTTTTTTTTTTTTATTTATTGCCATTCTACATTTTTACTCCTATATACCTTAATAAAATTAAACAGTACTATGTACATTTCGTAAATTCTTGTTTAAATTTATACTTTATATAAATTTTCTTATAAATATATTAGTTATATTTCATATGAAAAATGAATAAATTATGTGAATTTTATAAGTTAAATATGATCTTTTAATTTTCTCACAATAATTAAGTTGGTATAAAAATACATGCAAATATTTAATAATTAAAACTAATTAATTGAATAATTCCAATAAACTAATTTTATACTAAGGATATATTTAAACTCGATTTATCTACTATAACTGAAGCACCCATAGTAGTAGATAATGAAATTTTTTGTATAAATTGACCTTTTGAATGAACAGGTTTTGACTTTCTTAAAGCTAATAATAAGGTTAACAAATTTTCCTTTAAATTATTTTCTGTAAAAGAAATATTTCCTATAGCAGCATGAATAATACCATTTTTATCATTTTTATAATAAAATTGACCTTTTTTTGCATTAATAACTGCATTTTTTATATTATCAGTAACTGTTCCTAATTTTGGGTTAGGCATTAATCCTCTAGGACCTAAAAATGGTCCTAACTTCCCTACTATATTCATAGCATCCGGAGATGCAATTACTACATCAGGTTTAATATTTTTGTTTTTTATTTTTTCAGCTAAATCTTCCATTCCTACAAAGTCAGCACCAGATTCTTTAGCTAATTGTGAATTGAGTTCTTGTGTAAAAACCACAACAATAATAGATTTTCCTAACCCGAAAGGATAAGTTACTGTTCCTTTAACATTTTGATTAGGTTGTTTAGAATCTATACCTAAATGAATTGATGCATCAACACTTTCAACGAAATTAGAATAAGATGTTTTTTTTAATAAAGAAAGTCCAGTTATTATATCGAAATTATTTTTAACATCTATATTTTCATAAACACGCTTCATTCTCTTTGAAATTCTTTTCACTTCTACTTCTCCACAGTTACACCCATTGATTTTGCTGTTCCTTCAATACATCTAACAATATTTTCTAAACTAGAACCTGTCATATCTTTTTCTTTTATTTTCGCAATACTTTCTAATTGTTTTTGAGTAATTACCCCTACTTTTTCTTGATTAGCTTTACTGGATCCAGATTTAATTCCTATTGTTTTTTTTATTAATACAGAAGCAGGTGTTGTTTTTATAACAAAAGTAAATGTTTTATCAGAAAAAACTTTAATAATGACAGGAACAGGTAGTCCTTTTTCTATATCTTTTGTTCTAGAATTAAATAATTTACAAAATTCCATTATGTTAACTCCTCTTTGTCCTAACGCCGGACCTACTGGTGGACTAGGATTTGCCATTCCTGCTAAAACCTGTAATTTTACAAAAGAATGAACTTTTTTTGCCATATTTATTTACCTGTATCTATAATAAATTTTAAATAATTTTAAAAATAAAATATGTGTCTGTATTTACTACACACGATTAAATTAATTTTTTTCTACTTGCGAAAAATCTAATTCTACAGGAGTAGCTCTTCCGAAAATAGATACTGATACCGTTAACCTGTTTTTATCATAATCAATTTCTTCTACTACACCGTTAAAATCTGAAAACGGACCATCTTTTATTCTAACTGTTTCACCTGGTTCAAATAACGTTTTTGGCCTTGGTTTATTTCCTATCTTTTCTAATCTACTTATAATTGCATCAACTTCTTTATCGCTTATAGGTAAAGGTCGTTCCGTTGTTCCTCCTATAAACCCTAAAACACGAGGTACACTGCGTATTAAATGCCAACTATCATTATTCATAACCATATGAATTAAAACATATCCTGGAAAAAATTTATATTCACTTTTTTTCTTCTGTCCTCTACGAATTTCCACAACTTCTTCTGTAGGAACCATAATTTTTCCAAACATATGCTCCATGCTATGTAATTTTATCTGTTCATTAATAGAATTTACTACTTTTGTTTCAAAACCAGAAAAAGCCTGCAAAACGTACCAACGTTTTTTTATTTTAGAATCCATAATTAACATCCTAATTTAATTATACACGATATTAAATAAAAAAATGTTTTATCTATTCCATATATAACTAACGACATTAAAACTGTAATCACTATGATAAATAGAGAAGTATAAAAAGTGTCTTTAATACTAGGACAAATAACATTTTTTATTTCTTTTTTTGATTCTATTAATAAATTAATTACATACCTTCCAATTTTTGTACAAAACACTGTTATTACTATACAAATAAAAAATACACTTAGTATTATAATATGAAGAAAAATACATAACTTTTCTCTATAAAAATTACTTATTTCTATACTACAATAAGACAAAAAAATAAATAACCACTTATGCCATTCTTTTATATTGAAAAGCGTTTTTAACTGGCAATTATATCCCATAAACTATCCTTAAACAAAAAAATGATATATTATTGAAAATAACTAATACACTGATTAATCATTTTAAATAATCAAATTTCAATAGTTATACATTTTTTTTTTTGACGAGTGAAAAGGATAATAGTAATTAGTTGTACATACATATTTATTTTCTATAAATACTATTTTACTTAAAGATATTTACGCAGATGGTGCTGATACCCAGACTTGAACTGGGGACCTCACCCTTACCAAGGGTGTGCTCTACCACTGAGCCATACCAGCATAATATTTGGAGCGGATAGCGGGAATCGAACCCGCATTATCAGCTTGGAAGGCTGAAGTAATAGCCTTTATACGATATCCGCATATATTTTTGATGTTTAGTGATTCGATAACTTCATTAAATTTGAAAATATTTTAATATATTAAACTTTTTATTTTATGGATAAAAAAATAAAAAATAACACTAAAAATAAATAATACAATCTATTTTGGTGGGAGAAGGATTCGAACCTTCGAAGTCTAATGACGGCAGATTTACAGTCTGATCCCTTTAACCACTCGGGAATCCCACCATGTATAGTAAAATTTTTTATAAAAAACAAAACATATATATCGTATGCCGGCTACCGGAATTGAACTGGTGACCTACTGATTACAAGTCAGTTGCTCTACCTGCTGAGCTAAGCCGGCTATAATATATTTATATTGTTTACATCTTATAAATATATATATATATATATATAATATTATGCATATTCATTGAAGTAATTAAATTATATATGATAAAATCACATTTGTATATAATATATTATATTTTTAAAATTAACTAAATTAGTTTTTTATTTTTTTAAAACATTAAAAATACAATATATTATTGTTAATTTAATTACTATTTATTACTAATAATTTAAAATATAATAGAAATTACAAAAAAATTAAACCAAAATAATATTTATTTCATTATATTAGTATTTTTTGCTAAAAAATGTGTATTTACTGTTAATAACATTTACTATTTTAGCTTTTATTTTCTATTTTAATAGTACAATAGCAAGATGAATAACTATTACTATAGTTATATCTTCTGTAGAAGATAACCAAATTTATTTATTGATAAATTTATATATTAACTTTTTAATCTAAAAATAATTTCATTATGCATCTCTACATTTTAGTTTTTTTATCATCTCATTATTTATTTACATTTTATATAAAAAGTAATTTACTAAACAAAAAATAAGAATTAAATATTAATTTAACAATTAAATTTGAATATTAAGTAATACAAACAGGTTAATACTATGTTTTCTTATAAAAGAAATTCTACATTAAAAAAAAAAAAGAAAATTTAACTAATTCAATTTCTATATCTTTTGAATTTTTTCCTCCTAAAAACGAAAAATCAATTACACAACTTCTTTCAGATATAAATCAATTTAAATCTCTTAATCCATCTTTTATTTCTATAACTTGTAGTCCAAATAAAACAACAACAAACAAAACTTATAAATTAATAAAAAAAATAAGAAAAAATAACCAAATACATACAGTTCCTCACATAACTTGTGTTAATCATAACAAACGAGAACTTCAAACTATTGCTAAAAAATACTGGGAAAATGGGATTAAATCTATTCTTGCATTACGCGGAGATAGAATAAACAAATCTAATTCTAATACAATGTATGCAATAGACTTAATTAACATATTAAAAACAATAGAAAATTTTAAAATTTACGTTGCCGCTTATCCAGAAGTTCATCCGGAAGCTAAAAATGCCACTTTTGATTTATTAAACTTAAAAAATAAATTTTTAGCTGGAGCTAATAGCGCTATTACACAATTTTTTTTTAATGCAAATACATATTTAAGATTCAGAGATAAATGTTCTAAAATTGGAATACATAATGATTTAATCCCAGGAATATTACCAATTATTAATATACAACAGTTGAAACAATTTTCTTCAATGACTAATGTGGATATTCCAAATAAAATATTTAATTTATTAAATAATTTAACACCTAATTCTATACCATTTCATATAGCATCTTCATACATTACCAACTCTATAATAGATGTTCTTTACAAAGAAGGAGTTAGAAAATTTCATTTTTATACATTAAACAAATTATACTTAACATATTCTATCGCCCATATATTAAAAATAGAAAATTTTTAGAAAAATAGAATGTAATTAAATTATATAATAATTAATATCTATTTAAAAAAATAATAATTTTAGTTAATTAACATATTAACTTAATTTGTTTTCTTTTAATTTAAAACTAATTAAATCTTAAATGACAAAAACCATCGTTTATAAATCTGTTGATTTTAAAAACTATAAATACAATTAATTATTTTTAATTTTAATTCAATTAATATCACATAAATAATTATAATTAGTTAACATAAAACATGCATATATTAAAATAACTAAATATACCAATTAAATTATAGTAAATTAAATGTATCTATATTATAAACATTACTATTTTTTTAATTTTTTAAAATAAGGAAGCTGAAAATAAATGTGAAAGAAGATCAAATTTTATATACTTATTAAAATAAGCTGCTATATATGTAATATGTATAAATATTAAACTAATAAATATTGAAAACAAAATAAACGTTAAAATTAAACATTTATTATAGTAATAAGTAGATTTTAATAAAGTTACTATTTAAAAAAAGTTCTATTATAGATTATTAAACTTAAATATAATGGTTATACATATAATTGGTTTAATTAAAAACTTAAATTTAATATTATATTATATTAATAATATCGTTATTCTTTAAAAATAGAACACATATACTACTTTTTATTTTTAATAAATATTAAATATTAATAATAGTAAATTTTTTTTATTAATTTTTCATAAATTAATTTAATTTATATTAATATATATAAATTTAAAAACACAATTATTTCAAAATTTATATTTTAATTTTTTATCAAAAAATATTTGTATATATATTTTACTGATTATATAAATTATCAATTGTTAATGAAATTAGCTTATAATATAAGCTATATATTCTAAATCGTAAAATTTAATACTTTCTTATTAACTATTAAATTTCAATATTAATACATTTTATACTATAAACACTTTTTTATAATATTTAAAAAAAATATTTAATTAATAAAAAATTAAATTCATTAGTTTTATATATAAAAAATTAAACTATTAATATTACAATTATTTATATAGAAAAATAAGAAGGTTTATTGAACATAAAAAACAATAATATAAAAAAAATTACAACAATAATTAAAATTAAAAAAGTAAAATCAAATGTTTTATATTAATTCATATAAAACTTAAAACTTAATATTAAAAATATAAATATATATAATATATTTTTCCTAAATTAATTTTTTTTAAACAATATATATAATCATTTTTTTTATAATAATTAAACAGTAAAACACGCTTACAAACGTATACATTACTTTGTATTGTACAATGTTTTATTTTCATACATATATAGTTTTAATTATAATTAAAACACTAAAATAGTATCAACATAATAAAACCGCTAAGTATATATAGTTAAAACTATTTATTATAAGTTTCCTTTAAAAGGAAATCATATTTTATCTATTAAAGATAACAATATTTTTACATTACTTAATGTATCAAAAACAATGCTTTATTAATTAAAAATTATATATATTATTTTCTATTTTTATTAAATTTTTAAAAATACTTTTATATTTTTTTTTACTATTTCATGTTAAAAATTAAAAACTAACTTAACATTTTGTTTTAAAAATCAGAGGATTTATGCAAAAAACTCAAAAAAACACAGTTGTACTAGCATACTCAGGAGGATTAGATACTTCAGCTATTATTCCTTGGATTAAAGAAAATTATTCTTATGAAGTAATAGCATTTGTCGCTAATATTGGACAATCTGAAAAAGATTTAATCGATATCAAAAAAAAAGCTATTTATTCTGGAGCTAAGCAATGTTATATATATGATTTGCGTTATGATTTTGTAACTAAATATATATATCCTATGCTTAAAACTGGAGCTTTATATGAAAAACAGTATTTATTAGGAACCGCTTTAGCTAGACCTGTAATAGCTAAAGCACAAGTTGAATTAGCTTTGAAAACTAATTCAATAGCATTATGCCACGGAGCAACAGGAAAAGGTAACGATCAAATACGATTTGAAATGGCTTACGCAGCTTTAGCTCCTAAACTAAAAATTATTGCTCCATGGCGTGAATGGAAAATATCTTCCAGAGAAGAATTAATAACCTACTTAAAAAACAAAAATATTCCTACAACTACTACTGTAGAAAAAATTTATAGTAAAGATGAAAATTGCTGGCATATTTCGACAGAAGGAGGACAACTGGAAGATCCATGGAAAGAACCTAATATTGACTGCTGGAGTTGGACTAAAGATCCAAAAAAAACTTCTAGTAATCCAGAAAAAGTTTTAATTTCTATACAAAATGGAGAAATAATAAAAATAAATAACAAAAAATTAAACCCATTAGAATGCTTAAACTTATTGAACTCTATTGGATCACATCATGGTATAGGAAGAGTCGATATAGTAGAAAACAGACTAATTGGAATAAAATCTCGAGGTTGTTATGAAACACCTGGTGGAACTATTATGAATATTGCAATTAGAGCAATAGAACAATTAGTTTTAGATCGAGAAAGTTTTAAATGGAGAGAACAAATTGGATTAGAAATGTCTTACGTAATATACGATGGACGTTGGTTTACTCCATTAAGACAATCACTACAATCTGCTGCAAATTCTCTTTCTAATGTTATTAACGGAGAAGTAGTATTAGAACTTTACAAAGGAAATGTTATTCCTATTCAAAAAAAATCACACAATTCATTATATTTAAAAAAATATGCTACTTTTAGTCAAGATGACATATACAATCAAAAAGATGCACAAGGATTCATAAACCTATATTCTATTTCATCTAGAATCCGATCATTAAACAAAATTAAATTAGAAAATAAATAATTATCAATAATTTTATTAATATATAAATAAAAATTAAAATAGGAGAAACACTGCAATGGCACTATGGGGAGGTAGATTTTCTAAAAAACCAAACGATTTTTTCTGTACATTTAATAACTCTTTAGATGTCGATTACAAATTAGCAAAATACGATATTTTAAGTTCTATTGCTTGGTCACGAACTTTAACTTCAATTAATATTTTAACAAAATTAGAACAAAAAAAAATTGAAGAAGCTTTGTTAGTACTACTTAATAAAGTAAAGAAAAACCCAAAAATAATGTTAAATAGTAACGCAGAAGATATTCATACTTGGATAGAACAGCAACTCATTACTATGATTGGTTCTTTAGGAAAAAAACTACATACAGGAAGAAGTAGAAATGACCAAGTAACAACTGATTTAAAATTGTGGTGCAAATATAAAGTAAATAAATTAATGCAAGAAATAAAAAATCTTCAAAAAACATTAATTATTACTGCAGAATTAAATATAGATATTATTCTTCCTGGGTATACACATTTACAAAGAGCTCAACCTATCGTATTTTCACATTGGTGTTTGGCTTATTTAGAAATGTTTAAAAGAGATAATATTCGTCTTAAAGATTCTTTTAAAAGAATGAACCTGAATCCTCTAGGATCTGGAGCGTTATCTGGAACAGCATGGAACATTGACCGAAAAAGTTTATCTGTAGATATGGGATTTAGTTCAGAAACTAAAAATAGTTTAGACAGTGTGTCTGATAGAGACTACGTACTAGATCTTCTTTCTGCTTCTGCAATTAGTATGATGCATTTGTCTAGATTTTCTGAAGATTTAATTTTTTTTAATTCAGGAGAAGCCAATTTTATTCAATTATCCGATGAAATTACATCTGGTTCTTCTTTAATGCCTCAAAAAAAAAATCCAGACTGTTTAGAACTCATTAGAGCTAAATCAGGACGAGTATACGGATCTTTAATAAATACTTTAGTAGTTTTTAAAGGATTACCTCTTTCTTATAATAAAGACATGCAAGAAGATAAAGAAGGTCTTTTCGATTCTTTAAAAACATGGAGTAACTGTTTAAAAATGGCTTCTTTAGTTTTAAAAAATATGCAAATAAATAAAAAAATTTGTCGTCAAGCAGCAGAACAAGGATACTCAAATGCTACAGAATTAGCAGACTATCTAGTAAAAAAAGGAATAGAATTTCGTTCTGCACACAACATTGTGGGAAATATAGTACTAGAAGCAATTAAAAAAAATAAAAATTTAGATCAATTAGACTTATTAACTTTTAAAAAATATTCTCATGTTATTGATCAAGATGTATATAATCATCTAAAATTAGAAAATATTTTAGAAAAAAGAAGTTCTACAGGAGGTATATGTAAAAGGCAAATACTATTTGCTATAAAAGAAGCTAAAAAAAAATTTTTTAATACAAAATAAAAATAAAAAACTATTAATAAAAAACACATAATATGTGTTATTAGTTTATTTTCCGTATTTAATATTATTAACACGATATGTAATCTCATTATAAGTTTTAAGATAACATATCGCATAAACACTATTAAAAGTATATTTTTTATTTTTTATAAATTAATCAATAACTATTAATATTAAATATCAAATAATTAAGTTTATTCATTTTAAAATAAGTACTACATACTTATTTACATATTTATTATTTTTATATTTTATTTTTTTTTTAATAAATAATTACTTCTACTCTATAGTATGTTTATAGTTCATAATATTAATATGACAAATAATTTCAAATATAATATTTTTAAATTAAATATTAATATATATAGTTATAATAACTAAATCGTGTTTGTATACTGTACAAATATATAATTATATTATTTGAACTTAAGTTTTAACTACATATCCATATAAAACTAATTTATTTATAAAATATTACTATATATATATATGTTGTACATTTAAACCATATTTAAACACTTAATATTTCTTTCTTGAATTAAATTTATTCTTCTTGTATATAAATAATTTATATATATTTATATAATAATCAAAAATATTTAGTATTTAAAATACGTGCAATTTAATAAAACATAGTAATGCATATTATACTAATTAAAAAAATTTTTTATTTAAAATAACTACTTGTCAATAACAAAAAAATTCAGGTAAATTTTTCTATAAATACAATTTATATCAAATACATAAGAACACTTTATATAATTAAATATCAACACTATCGTTTCACATTTTTATTGTGAAAAAAAATAGTTATTAACTAATATGTTTCATATTTTAAAAAAAATAATACTAGTCGTCTAGAAAACTACGCAGTAACTCAGATCTACTAGGATGCCTTAATTTGCGTAATGCTTTAGCTTCTATTTGTCTAATTCTTTCTCGTGTTACATCAAATTGTTTTCCTACTTCTTCTAAAGTATGATCAGTGTTCATGTCTATTCCGAATCTCATTCGCAAAACTTTAGCTTCTCTTTCTGTTAATCCAGATAATATATGATTAGTTGCTGATTTTAAACTTTCAGACGTTGCTGAATCTAGAGGTAATTCTGAAGATGTATCCTCTAAAAAATCACCAAGATGTGAATCGTCATCATCTCCTATGGGTGTCTCCATAGAAATTGGTTCTTTGGCTATTTTTAAGACTTTTCTTATTTTTTCTTCTGGAATAAACATTTTTTTTGACAACTCTTCTGGAGTTGGTTCTCTACCAAATTCCTGTAAAATCTGTCTAGAAATTCGATTAAGTTTATTAATTGTTTCTATCATATGAACCGGAATTCTAATAGTACGAGCTTGATCAGCAATAGATCTAGTTATTGCTTGTCTAATCCACCAAGTAGCATATGTTGAAAACTTATATCCTCTTCTATATTCAAACTTATCAACTGCTTTCATTAACCCTATATTACCTTCTTGTATTAAATCTAAAAATTGTAAACCTCTATTTGTATATTTTTTTGCTATAGAAATTACTAATCTTAAATTAGCTTCTACCATTTCTTTTTTTGCTCTTTTGGCTTTTACTTCTCCTATAGACATTTTTTTATTTATACTCTTTATTTCTTCTATAGATAAACCTACTTTTTTTTCAATATCTGTTAATTTTTTTATGAAAAAAATTATTTTATTCTCTACTAAAGTTAATTTTTCCGACCAAGATTTATTCATTAAAATAATTTTTTTTAGCCAATCAGTATTATTTTTTCGACTCAGATAATATTTAACAAATATTTTTTTTGGTATTTTACATGTTTCAATACATAAATTAATAATATTCTGTTCATAATTTCTAATTAGCAAAACAATTTTTCGAATTCTATCTACTAAATACTCAAATTGTTTTGGAGCTAATCTAAATTGTTTGAAAATATCTGACAAATTACGTAATTCTTTAGTAGAAAAATAATGTTTTCTACTCATTTTTTTTATAATTTTATCTGTAATAACATTTTGTTGTTTCAAATGATAAAATTTTTCTTTAGCTAATTCCGGATCAACAATATGATACTCTTCTCCATTGCTCTCTTCTATGTGACTAACATTACTTAAAGAAATATCATTATTTTTTAAAACAGATGGACTATCGCTATGTAACTGTTTAGAATTAGATTGTTCTTCTAAATTAGAATCTATAAATCCAACAATTACATCTGACAAACGAATTTCACTAGAAATTACTCTTTCGTACTGTTTTAATATATAGTCAACTGACTTCGGATATTTAGCTATAGCTGATTGCACTTCATTAATTCCATCTTCAATTCTTTTAGCAATATCAATTTCCCCTTCTCTAGTTAATAAATCTACTGTACCCATTTCTCTCATATACATTCTAACTGGATCTGTAGTTCGTCCAACCTCAGATTCAACACTGGACAAAACCTGAGTTACTACTTCAATTGCATCCTCGTCAGAATTAGAACTATCATTATTTAAAATAATTAAATCATCAGAATCCGGGGCTTCTTCTAACACTTGGATCCCTAAATCATTAATCATTTGTATAATGTCTTCAATTTGTTCAGAATTCACTATATCATCTGGTAGATGGTCATTTACTTCAGTATAAGTAAGATACCCTTGTTCTTTACCATGAGTCACTAATAATTGAAATTGAGATTGTGGATTCGACTCCATAAAAGTTTTCCATGCTACTATTATTAATTGATGTTCATTGACAATTATTGTCAATAATGAGTATGTTTATTCTTAAATAGTTATTTATAAAGATAAATTCTATTTTTTTGTATAAAAATTTATTTTTTGAATAATTAAATGAACGTTTAATTATTAAAATATATTCATTTAATAAAAAAAATAATTTAAATATTCTACGAGTTCCCTGATAAAATTTTACTAATCTCCCATAACATATTTTTTTCTATCCAACATAATCCAATTGTTTTTTCTTTTAACACTAATTTAAAATATTGTTTTTCTAATGCTTTATTATATACTTTAACTAATAAATCTAAGAAAACTTCAGATATTTTTTTTTCTTCTATCATAAGATCTATATGAGATAATTTACTTAATGCTTTAAATTTATATGTTCCTCTATATAATTCAATTAATTGAGCAGTATTTATATTTTTATATAACAAACATATATCTATTATTTCTAAAAAAAATATTATTTTTTCAATTTTTGCAATTTTTAAATTATGAATATCAGGAATTATACTAGCCAAATAAGGATTTTGTACTAACAATCCTATTAATATACGTATATTTGATTGTTTTACGTCTAAATAAAAAATATTATTTTTACTATAACTGTTTTCTCTAAAAAAAATATGTTCTTCTTTAATTCTAGAAAACCCTAAAATTGTAAATAACTGATTTTTTACTAAAAATCGTGTTATTTTTCCCGGAATTTTATTTATCAACGGAATAATTTTCTTTATAAAGTCAATTTTCTGATCTATAGTATTTAAATTTTTTTTATTTAATGTTTGATACAATAAAAAATCAGATAAACTAATAGATTTTTTTATTCTTTTTAAAAACTTAATTTTACCTTCTTTTCTTACTAAAGAATCAGGGTCATGCTCTTTTGGGATAAATATAAATTTAATACTTCTATTATCGCTCAAAAAAGATAAAGAACAAACCAAAGATCTCCAAGAAGCTATTCGTCCCGCTCTATCACCATCAAAACAATAAATAATGTTATTTGTTTTTTTAAATAATAATTGAAGATGATCATTTGAAACAGAAGTTCCTAGTAATGCTACTGAATGAAAAATACTATACTGAGTTAATGTAATTACATCTATATATCCTTCTACTACTATTAAGTAAGGAAGATTAGAACTCATATAACTAGCTTCATATAAACCATACAAAAATTTTCTTTTTTTAAAAATTATAGTTTCTGGAGAATTTAAATATTTAGGAAATTCAGAATTTATATTTCTACTTCCTAAACCTATTACTTGCCCATTTTCATCTCGTAAAGGAAAAATAATACGGTTGATAAATCGATCAAGAAATTTTTTTTGATCATTTTTTAAAAAAATTCCACAATCTAATAACATTTCATTTTTTTTTATCTTTTTTAAAAAAGTATATGAAATATTACTAGAACAACCTAAAATAAATAAATTAATTATTTTTTTTTTAATTCCTCTATTAATTAAATATTTTAAAAACTTATTATTACAAGATAAAAATATGTTTTTTTGATATACTCTTGTTACAAAGTTCATAACTCGATAATATTTAACATATTTAAAATTACTAACTTTTTTTAAGGGTTTTATTGTTAATTCAGAAACATCTACATTATTTATACTAGCTAACTCAAAAATAGCCTCTATAAAAGTCTTCCTGTCATATGAAATTAAAAAATCAATTACGTTTCCATGAACATGACAACCAAAACAATAATAAAATTGTTTTTCATAACTAACTGTAAAAGAAGGATACTTTTCAACATGAAAAGGACATCTAGCACTATAATTTCTTCCTCTTTTTATTAATTTTATACGATTTTCTATTATACTAACAATGTTTGTTTTCTGTAACAATGAGTTTATAAACTCTTTTGATATCTTTTTTTTCATATATTATATCTATTTTAATAAAGAAAACATGACCGTACTTTACAAAAGAACGGTCAAACTAAATTTACTAAAAAATTTAATAAAAAATTAATACATCCTCAATCTCTTAATATTTTCTCTATTAAGTTTTTTGGACAAACGTTTGATAGCTGAAGCTTTAGCTCTTTTTCTTTGTGTAGTTGGTTTTTCATAAAATTCTCTTCTTCTTATTTCTGCTAAAACACCAGCTTTTTCACATAATCTTTTGAATCTTCTTAAAGCTATATCAAACGGTTCATTTTCACGAACTTTAATTATTGGCATATTTCAATAAACCTCTTTGAAAACTAAATATATTATAGTTTTATATATGAAAAACTAAAAAAATAAAAAAAAAATATTAGGTTAACTGTTCAAAGTAACTATACTCTATCTACATAAATTAAAAAATAAAATATTTAATAATTTAATAATTATGTATAATACATATTATTCTTTTAAAAAATAAATAATCTAATAAATATTAAATATGCGAATCTTAGGAATTGAAACGTCATGCGACGATACAGGAATTGCTATTTTTGATGAAAAACTTGGATTAATCACTAATCAATTAAATAGTCAATCTCAATTAAATATAAAATATGGAGGGATTGTACCTGAATTAGCAGCGAGAAAACATTTAAATGACATTGTACCATTAATTCGTTTAGCATTATACGATATAAACTACAATATTTCTACTATTAGTGCTATAGCTTATACAGCTGGACCTGGACTTATTAGTTCTCTGTTAGTCGGTGCCACAATAGGAAGTTCTTTAGCTTATTCTTGGAATATTCCCGTTATACCTATAAATCATATGGAAGCTCACTTACTCACTTTTATGATGAAACGATTTAACAATTCTATTAAATTTCCGTTTATAGGATTATTAGTTTCAGGAAAGCATACTCAAATAATAAATGCTATTAGTATGACGAATTATAAAATTATAGGTACTTCTATTGATGATGCTGCTGGAGAAGCGTTAGATAAAACCGCTCTTTTACTTGGAATAAATCCTCCAGGAGGAGCTCAATTATCAAAATTAGCAGCAAAAAGTATAAATACTAAATTTGTTTTCCCTCGACCAATGATACACCATCCTAACTTAAATTTTAGTTTCTCTGGATTAAAAACACATGCAAAAAAAATAGTTCAAAATAATAAGCTTAACTCTAAAATAAAATCAGATATTGCTAGATCATTTGAAGATGCTATAATAGATGTACTGGTATTTAAATGTAAAAAAGCCCTTATCCAAACAGGATATAAAAGATTAGTTATAGCTGGAGGAGTTAGTTCTAATCTAAGATTAAGAATCAAATTGCAAAAAATGTTAGAAACTTATAGTGTAGATGGAAATTTATACTACGCAGATCCTGAGTTTTGTACAGATAATGGTGCTATGATTGCATATTTAGGTTTTTTAAAATTCAAAAAAGGAATTTTCACTTCACCAAAAATACAAGTTAATGCTACTTGGTCAATTTCAAAATCCCATATAATTTCATAACTTTTTTTATCTCATAAAAATAAATATATGAAACAAATATCATACATTATTTTTTAATATTATCAATAATTTAAATAATATTACTTATTTTGCAAAATATATAAACCATTACATCTTTTACACATAAAATAAAAATACATAAAATAATAAACGTTTACTATAACTAGTCACATATTTCTATTTATTTATCAACTTATGTTTAACATATTAAAATAGAACTGAAACTAATTTTTCTACTGAACAATAAAATTATATTAAAGTATGTTTTCTAATTTCAAACCAAATTTAATTAAATCACGCAACGTAACTAAATTAATTTAACTGTTTATACCTAATTGATTTGTATCAATGACACGTTTTAAACTATGAATTACTAATTAAAAATCATTAATTATATTTAATGTAAAATATTTAAATATAAAATATATATATATATTTCATTGTACTATACATAAATAAAACTACATTATATTTAATAATAAAGTTATATTCATAATTTTTAAACAAAACAATTAATTAGTTAAATTTTTGATACATCTTATATACTTTAGATTTGAAACATTGTTAATATTTTATTTTTTGTCAAAAATAAAGTTAGACTAAAGATTTATTCAGTCGTTACTTAAACAAGATGTGACAATAAAAATTTTTCTATAATTTTATATAAAGTAAAATTTTTTACAAACAATTTTACTTTATATAATAAAATACAACCAATTATCAATAAGTTATTATTTTCTTTCTGTTTCAATATTTAGATTGGTATTAATTCGATAAGCAAATACTCTAAATATTTTATTTAAAAACAATTAATTTTAATTTTTTATTGTTTTTTATATTATTTATTCAAAAGAAACTGTTTAATACTAATAAAAAAATTTATTATAATATATTTATATTTTATATATTACATATAGTTAACTTAAACAAATTAATTAATACATTCAAAAAATAAAAAAAAAAATATTAAAATAATATATAAAATATATTATATATTGCGTTTATATAGCATTTTTTAATTCTTCTAAAGTTAAAGAAGCTGTTCCTGGTTTTTGAACTACTATTCCGGCTGCTATATTTGCTTGGTAACACGATTGCTCTAATGTAAATCCTGACGATAATCCTAAAGCTATCAATGCAATTACTGTGTCTCCAGCCCCAGTTACATCAACTACTTTTTTTGCTCGAGTTACAAAATGAACCGGTTTTTTATTTATTTGCAATAAAGTCATCCCTTCTTTTGACTGCGTTATTAATAAAGCACTAAGCTTTAAATGCATTAATAAATCCATTCCTTTGTTAATTAAATCATTTCTATTCGAACATTTTCCTACAACAGACTCAAACTCAAACAAATTTGGAGTTAATAAAGTAGCTCCTAAATATTTTAAATAATCATTCCCCTTTGGGTCTACTAAAACTAGTACTTTCTCTTTTTTAGCTTGTTTAATAATAGAGGAAGAAAAACATAAAGTTCCTTTATTATAATCTGATAAAATAACTACAGAAACTTTCTTTAATAAAGGATTAATTATATTATTGAACTTTAATAAAAAATTTTCTTTTATATTTTCTTCGCAGTCTAATCTTACTATTTGCTTTTTTTTTGACATAATTCTTAACTTAGTTGTAGTAATATAGTTATTAATTATGCAAGGATGATATTCAACTGTAGTTTTTTTTAGTATATTTCTAATGCTTTTAGCTGATTCATCTTGTCCTACTGCTCCAACAAGAATAGATTTTCCTCCAACAGTTGTAATATTATGTGCAACATTAGCAGCACCGCCAACATACTCATAATATTGAAATATTTTAAATATTGGAGTAGAGAATTCATCTAAAATGCAATCATTGTTTGTTGTCCAGTATTTATCTAATATAATATCACCAATTACTAAAACTGGAGAATTAACAAAATTAAGTAATTTTTTTTTCATGTATTAAATCCTACTATTATATAGTACTAATTGTAGTTATCTTATATAGATAATATAATAAATATTATTTTCGTTTTATTAGTCATTAAAAATATGTTAAATCATTTTTTAACCATAAAAATAAATCTTGTATAAATTAGGAATGTTCCTATGAAAATATATTTAGTGGGAGGTGCTATTCGTAATTCTTTTCTTAATTTGCCTGTTACAGACAAAGATTGGGTAGTAGTAGGAAGCACTCCTGAAATTCTAATAAAAAAAAAATTTAAACAAGTAGGAAAAGACTTCCCTGTATTCTTACATCCAATAACTCATGAAGAATACTGCTTAGCTAGAACAGAAAGAAAATCAGGATATGGATACAAGGATTTCAATATTGACTATTCTCAACATGTAACTTTAAAAGAAGATTTAATGAGAAGAGATTTAACTATTAACGCTATAGCTCAAGACAAAAATGGTAAATACATTGATCCATTTAACGGATTTAAAGATCTTAAAAACCGAGTATTAAAACATATTTCCTCTTCTTTTCAAGAAGACCCTCTAAGAGTTTTACGTGTTGCTAGATTTGCAGCATCTTTATCTCATTTAGGATTCTATATTGATAAAAATACTATGAAGTTTATGCAAAAAATAGTTTTAAGTAAGGAAATACTATTTCTTACTAAAGATAGAATCTGGAAAGAAACTGAAAAAGCTATGAAAACAAATAATCCTCATGTATATTTTAAAATTTTACAAAATTGCTTAGCTTTTCCAATTTTGTTTCCAGAATTAAATAAAATAATAAATACTAATTTTTTGAAATTTTATTCTTATTCTTTTCTACCATTGTCATTAGAAGAAAATTTATACACATCGTTAGCTTATATTGCTAAAAAAAATAATAGTTCACATCTTCGATTAGCCTATATGTTTTTAACTACTAGTTATTATTTTCCTCTCGATTTAATAAAAAATAATCATTGTCTGAATAAGAGCTTATATATTAATTTAGTAAAAAAATTTTGTATTAGATTAAATTTACCTACAAAAATAAAAAAACTAATTCTTGTGATAATTAAATATAATGTTTTCTTATTAAATATAGAAGAAAAATCTTCTTCGTCAATTATAAGTTTTTTAAATACTATTGATGCCTGGAGAAATCCTAATCAAATTAGTCAAATAACTTTTTTGATTAAAATATATCTACAATTCATTTATAAAAATTATAATATAAAATTTATCAAAATAAAAAAAAATTATCTACAAAAAATTTATTCTATTGTTTGTTCTCCTCCTATTAAACTTATATTAAAAAAAGGATATAAAGGAAAAGAAATAAAAATATCTATTAATAACTGGCGAATTAACGAATTAGCTAAATGGAAAAAAAATAAAAATATAAAAAATTAAAAAAAATAAAAATACTATTTAATTATTTAATGTTAAATATTATTTCAATAATAATATATATAAATACTAAAATACTTAACAAATATACATAATTAATAAATTATACAATTTTTATTAAAACAATAAATTAAAAGATAATAATACATTTATTAATATTTTTAATATATGTATAAATCTAACACATAAAACGCATAAAATTTTATGTTTTATATATTAAAAGTAAATAAATGTTATTTATAATTATTTTATTAAAAACACATTGTTAATAATTAACAAATTATAATTTTTTAATTAAACTCTAAAAAAACTTTTTTATACGTTTATATAATCTAAAATATATAAATAATAAATTCTATATAACTATATATTATAAATAAAAATAAAAAAAATAATAGAAATAAATATATTATACTAATTTTAAAATAGAAAAAACAATACTATTGAAAATATATATACAATATACATTATATTTAATAAGAAATATTTGTTTTTATTTTAAAAACAAGTATGTTAATTCTTTCTATAAAAAAATTAACAACAAATTATTGTATTTCGAAACATAGCATATAAAGCATATATAGTGCTTTATATGCTAAATATCATTATGGGCAATAAACAAAATTTAATAAAAATTACAGTTCAGCAGTCATAATAATTGTTTTTCCTCTTATAACTTCTCCATAAATTTTATTTAATTTTTTAATATCATCCATATTAGAAATAACTACTGGGGTCAATACAGATTTAGCAATTTTTTTCAGTAAAACTAAATCAAACTGAAGAATAGGATCACCTATTGTTACTGATTGTTTTTCTTTTGCTAATTGTTTAAAACCTCTTCCCTTTAACTGTACTGTATCTATACCAAAATGAACAAACATTTCAATTCCATCATTTGATTCTACTGAAAAAGCATGCATACTTTCAAATATTTTTCCAATTATTCCATTTACTGGCGATACTATAAGATTTTCAACAGGTTGAATAGCTACACCGTCTCCAACTATTTTATCAGAAAAAACAGTATCTGGTACTTTTTCAATACCTACTACATTTCCAGAAATAGGAGCAATGATGTCAATTAATTTTTTGCTATCAACTTTTTTACTAAAAAATCTAGAAAATAAACCCATATAGTTTTCCTAAATAAAGAATTGCTCTAATTGTAATCAATAAAATGAAAAATTTACTGTGTCAAATCTAACAATTTTTTTAAAGTAGGAATCGACAAAGCCATAATAGCCATTTTTTTTAAATCTTTAAACGAACTATTTAAAATCATTTTTTTTATTTTAGGAATAAACGGAGCACTCATACTTAATTCATCAACCCCCATACCTATAAGAATTTTAGCACCTTTTATATCCCCTGCTAGTTCTCCACAAACACTAATCCATTTACCCTCTGCATGAGCCGCATCTACAACTTTTTTAATTAATTTTAAAACCGACAAACTAAGCGGATTATATAAATGAGAAATTAACTCATTGCCTCTATCAACAGCTAAAGTATATTGCGTTAAATCATTTGTTCCAATACTAAAAAAATCTACTTCTTTAGCTAAAAAACTAGATATTAAAGCAGCAGAAGGCGTCTCTATCATGATCCCTAATTTTATTTTAGGATCAAATGATTTTCTTTCATTAATAAGTTGTAATTTTATATATTCTATTTCTGATTTTAATATAATCACTTCTTCTAAAGAAATAATCATTGGAAACATAATACGAATTTTTCCAAAATTAGAAGCGCGAAAAATAGCTCTTAATTGAGTACGCAGAATATCTTTTCGATCAATACCTATACGAATAGCTCTCCATCCTAAGAAAGGATTTTCTTCTTTAGGAATATTCATATATGGAATATCTTTATCTCCACCTATATCCATAGTTCGTATTATTATAGGTTTTCCGTTCATTTTCTCTATTGCTAATTTATATGCTTGCAACTGTTCTTCTTCAGAAGGAAAAGAATTTCTACCCATAAATAAAAATTCAGTTCTATATAATCCTATACATTCTGCTCCATTTTTTTTTGCTAAATTAATATCATTGATATTATTAATATTTGCACCAATTTTTATTCTTTTTCCATCTGTAGTTACAGATTTAACATTTTTAAATTTATTTAATAAATTTCTTTTATGTAAATAATTTCTTTTTATCTTTTTTTTATCTTCAACAATTATATTTGATGGATTTATTAAAACTTCATTATTTATGCCATCTAATATTATAAAATCGCCTGATTTAACTTTTTTTGTTATATTTGTAGTTCCTACAATAGCTGGAATTTCTAAAGCTCTAGCTAGAATTGAACTATGAGAATTAGCTCCACCTAAATCTGTAATAAATCCTAATACTTTTTTTAAATCTATTTGTGCTGTTTCTGAAGGTGTTATTTCTTTAGAAATTAAAATCACTTCTTTATCAATGCTATGTAAATCAACATGCTCTATATCTAACAAATTTTTAAGTAATCTATCACCAACATCTTTGACATCAATTGCTCTATTTCTTAAATAATTATCCTGAATAATATTTAATTTTTTTATCTGTTCTTCTATAACAAAAAGAACAGCGGCATCTGACGAATACAGTTTTTCTTTAATTAAAAATATAATATCTTTTTCTAATTCTAAATCTTCTAATAACATTAAATGACTTTCAAAAATATCTTCTTTTCCTTTTCCTGCATTTTTAACTATTTTATTTTTTATTTTTTTTATCTGAATAAACGTTTTTTTACGAGCGTTTAAAAACTTGTTAATTTCTAATAAAATATTTTTAGAAGCAATTTTTTCTTTATTTATAAAAAACTTATCTTCATTAATTAATAATGCTTCTCCAAAAGCAATACCTGGTGAAGCTAAGATACCTGAAATCATAATATTTCCTGTAATTTAGCAAATTTTTTTTATCTTTTCTAAAATTAATAATTTTTAAAACAAATTAAGCATTTAACTTGTAATCAATTATAACTATACATATAGTATAGTTATTATTCTATATGTTAGAAATTAATATTTTTACTATCTACAAACTTTCTATTAATTTTTTAATTTTTTTTACAGCTTCCTTACTATCTTTCCCTTTTGCAGTAACAGTTATAATACTACCATATGTTAAAGATAAAGTTTGTAATCTAAATAAACTCTTAGCATTAACACTCTTTCCATCTAAACTAATAAAAATATCTGAAATAAATGCATTAGCACATTTTACAAGTTTAGCAGCTGGTCTAATATGCAATCCATTTACATTCATAATTTTCACTTCTTCTTTAAACATATATATTCCTTAATATCATACATATATACTCTTTTGTTTTTATTAAATTAATTAAATTAAAGTACTCCTAACTTTTTTATATATATTTCATATCTTATTATTAAAATTTAAAAAAAATATTTTAACAATTATTATGTAAATGTCCTATTAAATTAATAAAAATATTTAAATTACAATAATTATTATATTGTCATAAATAAAAAAAAATGATATGCATATATTTTCTTAGTAAAATATACAAGCTTATTTCTTTAAACTAAAATTCAATATTTAATTTTATTAGAAAAATACTTTATAATAAAAGTATATATGTAACTAAAAACTAGAAAATATTAGTCTTTCTACAAATTTAAATTTTTTTCTAATAAATTTTAGGTTATAAAAAAATACTTTTAAAAAAAATTATAAATTTAATATTTTAAATTTTAAATTTTAAATTTTCTATTAAATTGATCTGTTTATTAGAACTAACATATAACTTCAATATTATAAAAAACAAATTTTAATATGATTTGTCACTTAATAAAAAATCTATTACATTTATTTAATAAAACGTTTATTAAAATTTAATATATTCTGTATTAACTCTTATTAATACTTTAAACAATAATAAAATTTATGTTAACAAAAAAACCTTACATTACTTTTAATGTAAATGGTAATGTTAATAATTATTTTCAATATAACTTGTTTTGTACTATAATTTATATTTAAAATTTAATAATATTAAAAATACTTTTAAATTCTATTTCATCGAAACTAAATATAGTTTTACTATATTTCAAGCAAATGCTAGTTTAGAATGTAAAATTTGTTCAATCACTCATTTTAATAATATACACTTATTTTTTTTTACTTATTTTTTTGAAATATTATGTATTTGTTTATATGGATAAAGAAATTCAGATAACATTTTTATTTTTTTAGTTATTTAATTAATTTAAATATATTACTGTACATAAAATAATAAAATAATGTATGTATATAATTGTTTTACAAAAAAAAAATACTGAAAAAATCTTAACTATCATTAATACATATTTTAACATATTTAACTATATTTATACGGTATTAAAAATATAGTTTTTTATGTAATATTAAATTTATAAATTACTTATATTAAACACAAAACTATGAACATTAAAAAAAAATTCAAAATCTTCAAAAAAAATTAAATTATTACTCTTATAAATACTACACCTTGCAAAATCCGATTATTAGCGATCAAAAATTTGATTATTTAATGTTGGTTTTAAGAAAATTAGAAAAAAAAAATAACGACTTCATACAGTCTGATTCTCCTACACAAAAAGTAGGATCTAATTTACTCCCATTTTTAAAATCAATATCTCATATTACACCAATGCTATCCATTAAAAATATATTTGAATTAAAAGATTTGTTAAATTTTGAAAGAAAAATAAAACATAAACTTGCTCTTAAAAAAAATATTAATTTTTGCTGTGAACTAAAGCTAGATGGACTTGCTGTTAGTCTTTTATATAAAAAAGGTATTTTAATTCAAGCAACTACAAGAGGTAACGGCATAAACGGGGAAAATGTAACTAAAAACGCACGTACTATCTGTAACTTACCTCTAAAATTAAATAATACTAATGTTCCGCCAAAATTAGAAGTACGAGGAGAAGTAGTAATTTTAAAAAAAGATTTTGCTATATTAAATAATAATTTATCTATTCAGGGAAAAAAAACATTTTCTAATGCAAGAAACGCTGCTTCTGGTTCTCTTAGAATAAAAAAAACTTCTAAAACTAATAAAAGAAAACTTATGTTTTTTGCATATTACTGCAATCTTTTTAATCTTGAAAACAAGTATAATAGTCAATTTCAACGATTAAAAAAACTTCAAAATTTAGGTTTTAGTATAAATGAGAACTATATTTTACTTAATAAAATCAACAAAATTTATAAATTTTATAATGCTATTTCTAGTAAAAAAAATAATTTAAATGTAGAAATCGATGGAATAGTCATTAAAGTAGATAATATTAAATATCAAAAAAAACTAGGTAATACAATAACATATCCTCATTGGGCTATTGCTTTTAAATTTTACTCTAAAAAATATATCACTAAAATTACATCTGTTTCTTTTCAAGTTGGAAGAACTGGAACTATTACACCAGTCGCCCATTTTAATCCAGTAAATATAGATGGCGCTATTATAACTAAAGCTTCTCTTTATAATAAGAATAATATGCTAAAGTTTAATATTTCTACAGGAGACTTTGCGGAAATAAAAAGAGCAGGAGAAGTAATACCTAAAATTACAAATATCATACATCAATCTATGAAATTAAATAAAAAAATACATTTTCCAAAAATTTGCCCGTCATGTTCTTCCGATATTATAGACAATAAAAGCAAAAAAATATCTAAATGTACAGGAACACTAATTTGTTCTTCTCAAAAACAAAAAACATTAGAATATTTTGTTTCTAAATTTGGACTAAACATTTTTGGACTAGGACCTTCTATTATAAAAAAACTTATTCAAAATCATTTAATTAATGATATAAGTGATTTTTTTTATTTAACGCAAGACAATCTTTTAAAAATATCTGGAATAGAAAAAAAATATGCAAAAAATGTAATTTACGCTATTAAAAAATCAAAAAAAGTATCATTACATACATTTCTTTGTTCTTTAGGAATCCCGAATATAGCTAGATCTTCAGCTTTAAAAATATCTTCTTTTTTTTTGTCACTAAAAAAAATAAAAAACGCTTCAATACAAGACTTTTTTCAAATAAAAAATATAGGGAAAAAAACAGCAAAAAATATGTTTTATTTTTTTAAAAACAATAAAAAATTAATTTCTAAATTAGAAAAAGTTTTACAAATAGAAAACACTTTAGTTAAATTTAAAAAATTCAGAATTAATTTTTTTAAAAATAAACATATAGTTTTTACCGGATCTTTTAAAACAATGAAACGTCAAAAAGCTGTTAAAAACGTTTTATCTTTTGGGTGTAAAAATATAAGTAATTATATATCAAAAAAAACAAATTTATTAATATGTGGAGAAAATTGTGGAAGAAAGATAAAACAAGCAGAATTATTCAAAATAAAAATATTAAAAGAAAAAAAATTTGTATTAATTTGCAAAAAATATTCTAAAATAAATACAACAAGCATTTTATAAAAAATATATATGAAAATTTTGGGTCGTGCAGGATTTGAACCTGCGACCAATTGATTAAAAGTCAACTGCTCTACCAGCTGAGCTAACGACCCTATAAATCATATAATTATTTTATTATATATAATACTATTTGCATATAATAAGTTTTATGGGTAATGACGGACTTGAACCGCCGACATCCTCCGTGTAAAGGAGGCGCTCTACCAGCTGAGCTAATCACCCTTATTTAAATAGTGTTAATTAATTTTGAATACTTGTCAACACAGTGAATATTTTTTCTATATCACTTTTTGTAAAATTCAAATAAATTTAAAAAATAAAAAATTTGTACTATCGTAGTTATAACATATAATAACATAAATTCCTATTATTATTTTTAAAATACAGCTGAGATAACAAATTTATGATAATAAAAACTCGATTTGCGCCAAGTCCTACAGGATTTCTACATTTTGGAAATATTAGAACTGCTTTATTTTCGTGGCTTTTTTCTCAACATCATAAAGGACTTTTTGTTTTAAGAATTGAAGATACTGATTATTCTAGATCTTCTATAAAATATTCTAAGGAAATTGAAAAAATATTAAATTGGCTAAATATAACGTGGGATGAAGGTCCTTATTACCAAAGTGACAAAATCGCATATTATCAATCTATAATTAAAAATATGATTGATAAAAAACTTGCATATAAATGTTATTGTTCAAAAAAATTGTTACAATATAAAAAACAACAAAAAATATTAAGAAAAGAAACTTCTCATTACGATAGAACTTGTCGTGACATAAACCCTAACACCATTATAAATAAACCATATACAGTACGTTTTCGAAATCCATTAACAGGATCAGTAACTTTTTACGATGAAATTCGTGGAAAAATAAAATTTCAAAATAATGTTTTAGATGATGTAATTATACAACGTAGCGATGGAATTCCTACATATAATTTTTGCGTTGTTATAGATGACAAAGACACTCATATTACACATATAATAAGAGGAGAGGAACACCTAAATAATACTCCTTATCAAATTAATATTCTTAAATCTATGAAGTTAAACATTCCAAAATACGCACATCTGTCTATGATAATAGATAAAGATGGAAAAAAAATTTCTAAAAGAAACAATAACTTCAGTATTTTACATTATTATAAACAAGGATTTCTTCCAGAAGCTATATTAAATTATGTAGTTAGATTAGGATGGTCTCATGGGGATAAAGAGATTTTTTCTATACAAGAAATGAAAGACTTATTTTCTATAAGTAAAATAAATAAATCTTCTAGTATATTCCAATTAGATAAACTACTATGGATGAACAAATACTATATTAACAGCACATCTAACAAAGTAATAAAAAGATATTTTCAATTTTACTTAGACCAAAAAGGTTTTAAAATACACAATAAAAAAATATTAAATAATATAATTGAACTATTAAAACCTAGATGTAATACAATTCAACAAATGGTTACGTTATCTTCTTATTTTTTTCAAAAAATAGAATTTAAAACAATCAAGCATTATAAAGAAATAAAATCTAAAAAACCAATAAAAATATTACAAATAATTACAAAAAATTTATGTTCTTTAAAGATATGGTCTTGTAAAAATATTGTTCTGTCAATTAAAAAATCTTCTATACGAGAAAACTACCCTATCAAAAATATATATATGTTACTTAGAATTATACTTACTGGGAAAAATCACTCTCCTAATATTAGTTCTATAATAGAAATTTTTGGAAAAAAAATAACTATTTTAAAAATATTAACTACAATAAATAACATTAAAAAAATAAAAATAAATAAATATTAAATATTTTCTAACGAAGATGTATTAAAGTTTTATTTACCTCAATATAAATTTTTAATAATATGTTTTATGTAAAACATAATTATTAATTAACATTAATACTAAAAAGGGGTTGTAGCTCAGTTGGTAGAGCACTTACATGGCATGTAAGATGTCAGCGGTTCAATTCCGCTCAGCTCCAATTTATATTTAATTAAAATATGATATATATATATATAAAACAGAAAATAATTATCTATCTAATATATATTTTACTTCTATATATTTATTAAATATAAATAAAGAAAATTATTTTATTTTTTTAATAAAATTTGAATTTATATTTAACAAAAATAAATAATGATTACGTTCTTGATATATATATATATCATGTTAAATAAAAAAAAATCTACATTTGCATACCCATTATTTCTTTATAAGCTGAAATAATTTTATTTTTTATAGAAACTAAAGTTTGTAATCCTAAAGAATATTTTTCTAATTCTAATAATTCGTTAGTAAAACTATGTTTTGTTACATTTTTTTTATGTTCTTTATTAGCAACAGGATCAATTTTTTTATCATTACATGCATCTAAAACATTCGATGTACAATTTTTAAAATAATTTTTAAACACTTCATTTTTTGAAATAGTATTTGTATTTTTTACTTTATTTTGAAAATTATCTTTATTAATATTTTTAATTTTTGTTATATCCATACTTTCTCCATATGTTTCATAAAATATAAATATTTTCATTTTCAGTATAAAAAATGTTGTAAAAACTAATCAATAATTAATGTACATTATTTAATGCAATAAATAGTGCATTGACAGATAAAACTACAAAAAAGTATAATTAACACCTATTTTTTAAACTGTATATTATTCACTATGATCATATATAATTGATTATTATATAGAAAAAAAATCAAAATTGCTACATCAGGATAATTACATGAATGTAAATAAAGATAATAAAAAAAATTCTCAAAAAAATAACAAACTAAGTACTTTTTTTTTATTTTTTAAAATAAACAGCTGGAAAATAAGTATTATATCTATAATATTTATATCTATATTTATAATTAATAACACTTGGAAAAAAAATTATAAATTTTATCCTTTATACCATTTCTTACCTGTTTCAGAAGAAAACAAGGTTATTAAAGAACTTGATAATCTTAAGATACCATATAAAATTAATGAAAATTCTAACGAAAAAATTTTAGTTCCAGAAGACAAATTGCATACAACGAGAGCATTACTTTCTTCTCATGGATTACCTGGAAAAAATCAAAGTGGATATGAAATTCTAGATAATAATCAATTTTATAATAGTCCTTTTAGAGAAAATATTAACTATGCTCGATCTATAGAAGGAGAATTATCTACTACTATTAGTTACTTCAAAGGAATAAACTATTCTCGAGTTCATGTAATTATACCTCAAAATTCTTTTTTAATCCAAGATAATCAAGCACCTTCTGTTTCTGTTTTTTTATTTTTAGATTCTAAAAATGCTATTAATAATAACGACGTTTTGTCTATTGTTAATTTATTACTAACCAGTATAAAAAACTTAGATAAACACCATATCACAATAGTAGATCAATGGAAAAGATCTTTATATCATTTGGATACAATGAATAAATACTATTTTCATTCAAATATTACTATTTCTGACTACATTAAATCTACCGAAAAAATATTGAAAAAAAAAATTGAAAATATTTTAAATCCTATATATGGAAGTGAAAATATACAGACAGAAGTAACAGCTAACATAAATCTAAATCAAAAAAGAGTATCCGAAAATACACTTTATCAGTCTAAATTACACAATAAAACAAAAAATGAAGATAATTTAAGTTTAAAAAAAAACTCCTTTAAAAATCCTGTGAATAAACTGTTATCTATTGATTTAAACAACAAAAATCATAATAAAAACTATGTTTTAAATAATACAAAAAACAAAAATAAACAACAACTTAAAAATAGTAATATATATATTCCTTCTAAAAAAAGTTTAAAAAAAAATAGTGATAATATTCTAAATAACTTATCTTCTTTAAAATATACAAAACTTTTATCTAAAAATGATATAGGTGAAATATCTAAATTGTCTGTTTCTGTAATTATTAATTACAAAAAAAATGAAAAAGGAACTTTTTCTCCATTAAATAATATAGAAATAAAAAAGATAAAAAATATAGTATGCGGAGCAATAGGATATTCAAAAAACAGAGGAGATATAGTCAATATTGAAAACATACTTTTCTCTAAAAAAAATGAATCGGACTTTATTAAAAAAATGATTATAGAAAAAGAAAATATATTTTTCTTTAACTTAAGCTTTAAAATAATTCTATTAATTTTAATAATTTATTTTGTTTTATCTGTATTTATTATTATTTTTCAGATGAGAAGAATTAAAGATTTAATAAGAAAAAATTTATATTACAAAAATAATATTGATAATTTTTCTTTAAGAAATAATCATGAAAAAAACAAGCAATCTGAAAAGAAGGAACCAATAACTCAATTTTGTCAAAATGATAATTCTAGTATTAAAGATAAGATAAAAATTATTTCTTCTCATAATCCTAGTACTATAGCTAAAATTATAAAAAAATGGATAAAAGAACATTATGACAAATCTTAACGGAAAACAAAAAATCGCATATTTATTATTGCAACTAGATACTAATATTAGTTCAAAAATATTAAAACACTTTAATAAACAAGAAATAGAAGAAATTGTTTTCCATATATCTAATATAAAAAAAGTTAACACAATCCATTTAAATAACGTAATTAAAGAATATTTCACTATATTTAACAAAATTTGTTCTGAAAAAAACACTATTGACGTAAAAATATTTAACATGTTAAAAAAAACAATAGGAATAGATGATACTAATCTATTGCTAAATAAAATAAAATCAAAAAAAAACTATTCTAACATTCAAGAAAATACTATAAATGAACTAACACCTAAAAATATTAATTTAATCTTAGAAAATGAAAACATTGAAATTATTGCGACAATATTAATTAACTTAAAAACAAAATTAGCTTCTGAAGTATTATCTACTATAAAAAATGAAGAACAACAAGCTGATATAATTTTATATATAGCATCATATACTAGTATACCTGAATCATCTAAACCTATATTTACTCAATTAATTCGCGAATTATTTCATAATAAAACTTTAAATCTAAACAAAAGAGGAGGAACTAAGAGAGCCGCTAATATTTTACAAACAATAAATTCTGAAAAAAAAGAAATTATTATAAAAAACATGAGAAAAAAAAATACTGTCTTAACTATCAATATCATAAATAAAATATTTTTATTTGAAAACATTATCGATATAAAGGATGTTCATATAAATAAATTATTAAAACTAATTCCTATCAAAACATTATCTATCGCTTTATATAATTCTGAAATGTCCGTTAGAAATAAATTTTTAAAAAATTTGTCTGATAACTCCGCTAAAGAGATGAAAAATTATTTTAACGAAAAAAAATCTTTATCATTAACACAAATAAAAAACGCACAAGAAAAAATATTACATTACCTAAAAAAAATTATTTAAAATACTACAATGGAGATCAATAAGATTGAAACAATCTAAATCAAAAAAATGGAAAATATGGAAACCTAAAAAAATAAAACAAAATAACGATTTTTATATAAATAAAAAAAATCAGAATCTATCTTCATTAAATATACTCGAAACTTCTAAAGTAAATTCAACAAACGTTCAAGATTTAAAAAATAAAAAAATACAACTCAATGAAAATAATAAAATATACAAATCAGGTTTTGAAAATGGAAAAAAAAAAGGATTTAAAATAGCTTATGAAACTGAAAAAAAAATATTTGAAAAAAAACAAAAAATTAATGAAGAAAAAATAAATTCACTACTTAATAATCTAAAACTATCCTTTGAAAAACTAGATAACCAAGTTTCTTCTAAATTATTAAATATAATAATAAATATTTCGGTTAAAATACTAGGAAAGAAACCTGTATTAGATACATCATGTTTATTTAAAAAAATTCAAAATCTTGTAAATCAAGAGTTACAAGAATATAAAAATCTTCAATTTCACGTGCACGAAAACGATTTTAAATTTATAAAAAAAAAATTTGAAAACGCTATAAATAAAAATGGATGGAAAATTTTAAAAAACAAATATCTTTCTCCTGGAGAATGCCAAATTACTTCTAATACTGGAGATTTCTATATTTCTGCTAATAAATCGTGGAAAACTTTATATGAAAAAATAATAAATGAGGAAAAAAATGAATCTACTTTTAAGAAGATGGACTAATAAAATTTTTAATCTTAATTCTTCAATTAATTCATTACCTGATTTTTTTGTATATGGTAAACTCGTTGGATCAATAGGATTAATCTTGGAAGCTACTGGTTTATCTTTACCTGTAGGATCCGTTTGTTCTATTTCACATACAATACATTCTAAAACTATTTTAGCAGAAGGAGAAATAATCGGATTTAAAAAAAATATTACTTTTATTATGTTGTATAAAGAAACAGAAGGTTTAATTCCAGGAGCTAAAATATTTTTAAAAAATGTATTTAATGAAACTCAAAAAAAACTACCTATTAGCTTTGAACTGTTAGGACGAGTATTAGATGGATCCGGTAATCCATTAGATAATAAACCAAAATTAAATACAGAACATTCTATATCACTAATGACAAAATCTATTAATCCATTAGAAAGATATCCTATTAAAAAAATTTTAGATGTAGGAGTGCGATCTATTAACGCATTACTTACCATTGGAAGAGGTCAAAGAATTGGATTATTTTCTAGCTCCGGATTAGGAAAAAGTATGCTTATTGGTATGATAGCTAAATATGCAAGAGCTGATATAGTCATTGTTAGTTTAATCGGAGAAAGAGGAAGAGAAATCAAAGAATTTATAAATAAAATATTAGGAAAAAACTATTTATCCCGCTCAGTAGTCATAGCATCTCCCGCAGATACATCTCCTTTATTACGCATTCAAGGTGCTATATATGCAACAAGAATTGCAGAATATTTTAGAGATAAGAACAAACATGTTTTACTTATTATGGATTCTTTAACTCGATACGCTATGGCTTATAGAGAAGTTGCTCTATCTATAGGTGAACTACCTACAACAAAAGGATACCCTTCTTCTACTTATTCAAAAATTTCAACTTTAATAGAAAAAGCTGGAAATAATAAAACGAAAAATGGTTCTATTACAGCTTTTTATACATTATTAACAGAAATAGAAGAATCGTCCGATCCAATAGCAGACTTAGTAAAATCTATACTAGATGGACACATCATACTTTCTAATAAATATGCAGAAACAGGATGTTATCCAGCTATTGATATCGAACGATCTGTTAGCCGAGTTATGCCAGATTTAGTTAATGAAGAAAGTTACCGATTATCTTGTTATTTTAAACAAATAGTATCTTCTTACTATAAAAATAAAGACTTGATTAACATAGGTGCTTATATAAAAGGAAATGACAGTATTTTAGATAAATCCATAAAATTATGGCCAAAAATAGAAGGATTTTTACGACAAAATCTTTACGTTAATGAAAGCTACAATGATTCATTGAAGTTATTACAAGATATATTAAAATAAAATGTTTATACACTACAAACATACTTTAAAATATTAAAAAAATTATGTTAAATTCTTATCATTATATAAAATTAATAAAAAAAAAACTAAAAAACAATTTATTACAACAAACCTATATTTTAAAAAGACTAAAAAAAGATAAAGAACTTTTTTTAAAACGACTTTTTGCTTTAAAAAACTATAACTCTACTTATAATAAAAAGTTTTTATTGATTGGAAAAAATGGAATTAGTGGAAAAAAATGGGAAAATTTTAATACATTTTTATTAATTTTAGAAAAAAGTATTAAATCAGAAAAAAATAAACTTTTTTTACAAAACCAAAAAATAAACGATATTTTGTTTACATATACTCAATTAAAACAAAAAATTAAAGCATGGGATATTTTAGAAAAAAATAGAAAAAATTATTATATATCTAAAAAAAATCAATTTTTATCAGCTAATAATGATTTTTTTTTACAACTTATACAAATAAAAAAGAAATTAAATCTATGACAATAAATACTATTAATAACATAAATTATTTATTAACAAAAAATAAGATAAAATTGTTAAAAAAACAAAAAAATCAAAAAATAAAAAATGTATTACAATTTAAAAAAATATTTAATAAAAAAAAAGAAAAAAAAAACACAAAAGTTTTCAACAAACTATATTTCATAATATACATTACAATGTGAACATTTTACCAACAGTATGTCAGAAAACATTTTTAAATACAAAACAACACATACATTCTACTGTAAAAAATAAGAAAAATATATTATATAAAAACAATTTTTTATTAAAAAAAATAATAAATACCACTATTAAAAAAAAAAATATAAGTTGTAAAATTAAAAAATATATTAATATATTAAATAATAAATCATATACTAATAATTATTTTCATTTTATAAAAAATTTTATAAAAAATAAGTTTAAAATATCTATTAATTCAAAAAAAATAAATGATATATACCTTCAAGTAAAAAAAAATTTACTCAGTAAACAAAAAAATTTTTTTTCTTTTATAAAAAATTACAAACAATGTCAACATACTTATTCACAATATGAAACAAACCAGAATGTTTCTTATGACAAATTTAAACAAATAATGTTTAAAACAACATCATACATTTTAGACCATACATTTTTAAAATATTTATATAAAAAACCTATTAAATCTAAAATAAAGTTTTTTTTTAAAAATATAATTTCTTGTTTATACAGTTTTCATTATAAAAAACATCCTACTTATATCAATTATTTATCCAAAATAGACAAAGAAAAAAATATATATATAAAAAATAAGTTTAAAATCAATAATTTATGGAAACAATTTTTAAAAAGAAAGTTTTTAGTTTCACAGTTACAAAAAGAAAATGAAAGTAACTTTTTTTTTCACGATAAAAATATAGGATCAATACACATAAAAATAAAATTAAAAAATAAAGACGCTATACTAAATTACGCTCCTTGCAATCTAGAAAACGAAAAAATATTTTTTTTAGAACTTCAAAAATTAAAAGACATATTTAATAATTATGGTTTATTATTACGCTTTTCAAATATAAAAAATATAAAATATATTCAAAAAAAGTTAATTGAAAATTTTATCACTTATAAGAAAAAAAAAGTAAACGTAACTACATACATTAATATGAAGAAAAATATTCCCATAGATGTACTAACTTATGACAAAAAGAAAAATTCTACTATTAGAGTACATTTTTATGCATAAAATATCATATATTAATATTATAAAATATATATATAATTAATTTATCTTAAATATATACATATTTAACTAATTTTTTTTAATTACTTTATTTGAGAAAAAAATGAAAAAAAATAAAAAAAAAACTATAGAAATATTATTTTATCCTAAAAATAAAGAATTTATTTACTATAATAAGTTTATTGATTGTTATATGATAAAAAATACTATTATTTTATTGGATAAAATTCATTTATTATTTTTAAACAAGATACAGCAAAGTTTAAAAAAAATTTTTGATTCTGAAATAAATGTACAATTAAATAAAGTAGAAGTTCATACCGATGATAGATTAATCACTAGTCTAAACCCAAAACGCTCTATAAACAAAATAAAGCTGGAAAATGATCTAGGAATAGTTTTCCTATCATTTCCTTTAAAAATTACTACTTTAATGATAAACTCTTTACTTAAAAATGATTATGCATATTCTGAAAATTGCAATACGCCCAGAAAATTAACAAAAGCTCATGTTTTTATGCAAAAAAAATTTCTGCTTATTGTAAAAGAAGCTTATGAATATTCATGGAAAAATTTTTACCATTCTATAGAACAGCAATTTTTTTCAAAAAATGCACACAAAACTCTATATTATCCACCGCATAATGAAAAGCAAAAACTACAAATAAACATTATATTTAATTTAACTTTAAACTATACACAAATAAAACTTAGTATTATTATTCCATACTATACATTTAAAAACATAAACAATTACTTATCTTTCAAAAAACAAAAACAATTAATTAATTCTAATATTTCAAACATAAATATACTTTCTATGCTCAAAAATGTAAATTTAAATCTAAGTATTAGATCTATCGAAAATTTGATCCCTTTAAACACTGTTAAAAACATAAGTATAGGAGATATAATTCCTATAAATAATCCTGAGAAAGTAATTGTTCAAACAGAAAAAGTTCCTATATTTAGTGGGAATTATGGAATAAAAAATGAAAAAATAGTAATACAAGTTACTCATATTATTAAAAAACAAAAATATAAAAATTAAAATAGGTTATATATATATGAATTTTAAATCAAAAACTATGCAAGAAAAACCTAATAATGACAACATAAATCCACTAAAAACAAACACACAAAATCCAGAAGAAAAAAAATCAAAAAAAATTATAAATGATGCTATTTCTAAAAAAATAGAAAAAAATACACACATACTCGATAATATTTTAGTTAACATAACTGTAGAATTAGGAACAAAAAAAATAAAAATAAAAGATATTTTAAATATTAAAAAAAACTCTATAATTGCTTTAGATAAATCTGTTGACGACGTATTAAACATCTTCATTAACGATTGCTTAATAGGACAAGGAGAAATTGTAGTAGTAAATAATACCTATGGCATAAAAATTTCCACTATTTTCGATTCTTTAAAAACAAAAAAAGATTTTGAAAAAGAAAAAAGTTAGAATAATATTCATCAATATTATAATATAAAAATATTAAAAACTAAATTTATAAAGACAATATTTTATCAAATATAGCTATCTATATACAAATCATATATATATATAATATATAGTTATTCAATGCAAAAATTCTATATAAAAAAAAATTAAAAACTACTAAACTTTTGATACTAAATATTAAAAATGTAATCTTATAATTTTATAAATATAAAATTTAGGAAAAAAAAATGATTTTAAAAATTATTCTTTTTCTTCTTTTACTCTTTCTCCCTACTCTTACTTATTCACATAACTCCATTGTAAATGCAAAAATACTGCATAACGGAGATCAAATTCTATCAGTTCCTATAGAAACATTAATTTTAATAACTACACTGACTTTTCTACCTTCTATATTATTAACCATGACTAGTTTTACTAGAATTATTATTGTATTTAGCTTATTAAGAAGTGCTTTAGGAACTCCTTATTCTCCTCCTAATCAAATACTATTAGGATTAGGATTAATTTTAACTTTTTTTATTATGCAACCTACATTTACATCAATTTATTTAAACGCTTATAAACCATTTAGCGAAAACAAAATAAATATCATCACTGCTTTTGCGAGAAGTGAAAAACCATTAAAAAATTTTATGTTAAATCAAACAAATTCTCTAGACTTAGCTTTATTCTCTAATTTATCTAAAAATAAATTTCATTTTATTAATAAAAAACAAAACATTCCTATGTATATTGTTATGCCAGCTTTTATTATAAGTGAACTACAAACTGCATTTAAAATAGGATTTTTAATTTTTATTCCTTTCTTAATCGTAGACTTAGTTGTTTCCAGCGTTTTGATGTCTTTAGGTATGATGATGGTTCCTCCTTCTACTATATCTTTACCATTTAAATTAATGTTATTCGTATTAGCAAATGGATGGCAGCTTTTAATTGGCTCTTTAGCACACAGTTTTTATTAAAACTATTTAATGATTATATAAAAATATATTTATGGATAATTTATGACACCAGAAAAAGTTATGATAATTTTTCAAGAAGCAATTAAAATTACATGTATGTTATCTGCTCCATTACTGCTATCCGTGTTATGTATTGGACTTATTATTAGCTTCTTTCAAGCTGCTACTCAAATAAATGAACAAACCCTATCTTTTATACCTAAATTGATTTGTATATTAATTATTTTTATTTTTTTTGGACCATGGATGCTTAGAATCATGCTGAACTATATAGAATTTATTTTTACTAACATTACTGAAACAAATTTATAAACATGATTAATATTAACTTAACTATAATCTATTCTCTAATATATAAATATATTTTTCCTATAACTCGAATTACAACTTTTTTCGTTTCTAGTCCTATTTTTGGAAATAATGTTATAACACAAACACAAAAATTGTATTTTTCTTTATTATTTAGCGTCATCCTAACACCATTTATTCCGAAAATACATATTTTATTAAATACATGTTTGTTTGTTAAAATACTAATTCAAGAAATTTTTATAGGATTAATATTAGGATTTATCGTACAGATATTTTTTTCTATTCCAATGATAGCAGGAGAGTTTGTTAGTTCACAAATAGGATTGTCTTTTGCTACTATTTTTGATGTAACTAATAAATTTAATCTATCAATCATATCTAATTTTTTTAGAATTATATATTTTCTATTATTTTTTTCGTTACATGGACATTTACTTATTATATCAATAATAATTAAAAGTTTTTTTATATATCCTATAAACTGCCAACACTACGATTTAAATTTTATAAAAAATATAATTCGTTTTTTTATGTACTCTTTTATACATGGCATTATGTTAGTTTTACCTATAATAGTATTACTATTATTAGTCAACATAATTTTAGCATTTTTAAATAGAATATCACCTCAAATATCAATCTTTTCCATATCTTTCCCACTCACTGTACTTATAGGAGTTTTTTCTTTATACTTCTTTATACCTACATTTTATATAATGTTTAATCAAAATTATTGGACATTTTTTAATATTATCAATTATTTATTTAATACTAAATATACAACTTTATTATAGCAATTAATTGAATTATTAAACGCAACTTCATATATATAAAAATTAACTAAATTTTAGTTGTATAACTACTACTTACGTAATATTTTATTCATTAATAATTACAAAAAAAACATCTAATTATTATTAAAAATATTTTTTTTATATATTGTTAATGATTAACTAAATAATCTAACTGTCATTAAAATAAAAGTTTTATAAAGAACGAATTTTTTTATCCTTGACCATTCAACTATTTATACACCTATATCAAAATATATAAACTATTTTGGTTAAGATTGTTTTCTAAAACAAAACCTGTTCTATTTAATAGAACTAATTTAATTAATAAACTAATTTCTAAAATATGATAGAGTTGTTTTTATCGAAAACAACTCTATTATTGCATTAAATATTTATTTATGATATCAAATAAATAAATTTATAATCGTAAATAGTAATATCTTACTTTATTTTTTCTTCTTTATAGGTAACATGTTTCCGTATAACAGGATCATATTTTTTAAATTCTAATTTTTCTGAATTGTTCCTTTTATTTTTAGTTGTCGTATAAAAATGACCTGTTCCAGCTGAAGATACTAATTTTATTATTTCTCTAATACGTTTTGCCATTTAATAACCCATATATAAATGTAAATGAACTTATTTTTTTTTGCCAATTATATGCATAAAATGCATTACACCTTTTTTTTCTATTTCCCTAATTCCTTTAGTACTAATTTTTAACTTTATGAATCTTTTTTCAGATGGAATCCAAAACTTATGCACTTTTAAATTTAAAAAAAATTTTCTTTTAGTAGCATTCATGGCATGCGATCTATTATGTCCGGTCATTGATTTTCTTTTAGTAATTTGACAAAATTTAGACATTTTTATTACTCCTAAACAAAATTATTATTAATAATAATTTAATTATTATAAAAAATTAATATTTATATTATTTAACTATAATAGTTTCCGTATAAATATGAATAGACCAATATTCATATTTTAATTTATTTAATATTAATTAATTTTAAATTAATTTACTTTAATAAAACTTTTACATCCGATGTTTAAAATAACTTAACTAATTAAATTTTTTTTATTTAATCAATTCTTTTAAAAAAACCGATATAATAAAAATATTATTTCAATTCAAATTTAAAACAATAAAACACTATATACTACTTATGAAAAAATTATTTTTTTTTTTAATTTTTATAATTATTTTTTTTCTATTAATGTCTACTAACTTTGGAATTAATTGTTTTTTTAAAACTATTCTTTATTATTTTCCTCAATTACATGTACAAAAAATAAACGGAAATATACATAATTTAATATTGCAAAACATAGTATATAAATCTGAACAAATAGAATTTTCAATAAAAAAAATAAATATAAATTTATCAAAAAAATTTTTTTATCATAATTATATATATATAGATCTAATCAATATAAAAGATATATTTATATACTCACAACAACACATTAGCAATATAAACAAAAAAAATATCATTTTAAGTTTAATATATAAACTCTTATTTAAAAAGTTTGATTTTTTTTGTCCAAATATAAAACTATATCAAATTCACTATAAAGATAAAAATCAACATATTTTTATTGACAAATGTTTCTCTGGAATAAAAAGTACAAAAAAAAGTATTACTTTTTATACGATAAAAACTAATAAAATTCAACTAAAGATAAAATCCAAAAATTTATTTAATAAAAATTCTAAATCTTTGAAATTTTTTTCAAGTAATAATATTGATTATGCTAAAAAAATATTTGAATTAAAACTTTTTTTTATAAAAAATTTTATTTTTTCTCAATATGAAAATATATCTATTAATAATTTTAAAGAAAACTTCTTTTCTATTATAGAAAATAAGAAATCTTTTATTTTTAGTGTAAATTTAGATCTTAAAAGAAAAAAAAACATCTATATTTTAAATAAAATAAACTTAAAGTTTTGTAATTTTTTACTAAATGGAAATGGATTTTTATTCTTAAATAAAAAAAAATTTATAGATATTTTTTTAAAAATTAACTTATATGCAAAAAAAATTATAAAAGAAAATACTATGACTATTATGACTGGTAATATCTCGAAAAAATTATTTTTTTGTCTAAAAACAAAAGAGCACAAAAACATTGTATTTTATATAAACTTAAAAAAAAAACAAGATTTTCCTTACTGTACATGTAAAATTATTTATCTTTCAAAGAAAAAAATGAACATTAATAATAGAAAAAAAGAAATATTCAACTATTTTACTTATTTTAATTTAGAAAATGATTCATCTATTTTTAATTTATATATTAAAAATAAAAAAAATACAAATGAAAACCCGCATGATTCCATTCATAATTTAAAATTATATATTCTTTCTATAATTAAAGATATATCACCCATACTTTTAACATTTGATAAATACTTTAAAAAAACACAAATTCCTAATAAATTTAAAAAATTTTTTAATTACTCTGTATATAAAAAATTATTTTTTAAACAAAAACATCTATTATTTTTTTTAAATACTCATTTTTTTTTAAATAAAATTAATAATTTTTTACTTAAATTTAACTATTTATTAAAAAAAAATAATTTAACTTCACTAGGATCTATTTTTATTTTTCATAAAAAAAATAATATATACATTCCTGGAATAAATTATTTTTTTAAAAAAAATAATTTGTTTATTAAAGCAAATATAAATGAAAAATGTTTTATTAAAGTAAAAATTAATATTAAACATATAAATTATTTTTTTCCAAATATACTCGGATCTTTTTCTGGTTTTCAACAAATATCGTTTAAAACAAAATACTCTTATATAAAATTGTTATCTAGTTTAAATTTTTGTAATATCATTAGTCAAATATTTAAAATTAAAAAAATACATTTTAGTTCTAATTTTTTTATACAAAAGAATATAAATTTTCATATATTAATAAATTTATACAATGTCTGTACGGATAAAAACTCTAAGTTTTCAATATTAACAGAAGTAAATAAAAACGTTAATTACTATCACATTTTTTTTCAAATCATACAAAAAAAAGTAATTAATGAAATTAATATTATTAATTATCACAAACATTTTAAATTACAATTTAATAATTTATATATAATTCTTTATCTAAAAAATAAGAAAAGCAATTAAATTTGCATAAATAATAGTATATATATATAAAACATATATATAAAAAGAAATCTATTTTCTTTAAGTCATCTAAATAAAAAAAATGATTCCTATATAACTAAACTATTTTTTTTTAACATTATTAAATCTAATAATAGAAGAAATAATTTCTTTCTCCGCTTCAGTACAATCACTCCACCCAACTATTTTAGTCCATTTTTCTCCTTCTAGATCTTTATAATGTAAGAAAAAATGTTCTATTTGCTTTATTAATAAATCAGGTAAATCCTTTATTTCTTGAACATGATTATATTCCGATGATACAGTATTATGTGGAACAGCTATAATTTTTCTATCAATTCCTGATTCATCTCGCATATTTAACATACCTATAGTTCTTGCTCTAATTATAGATTTAGAAATTAAAGGATAAGGAGTAGGAATTAAAACATCTAAAGGATCACCATCTAATGATAAAGATTTATTAATGTATCCATAATTACAAGGATAAAACATAGTAGTGGGAATTAATCTATCAACATACAAACAATTTGATTTTTTATCAATTTCATACTTTACTGGAAAAGAACGCAACGGAATTTCAATAATGACGTATATATCTTGTGGAACATTTTTTCCTGCAGTAACATTTTTAATACTCATAAACTTCCTTCAACTAATTGTGTGTAATAAATAATAATTTATTTGTTTTTTTTAAAATCATCTAACATTTAAAATAAAATTGTATGATACAATACAATGTTATGTTTAAAAACTAAATTATTACAATAATTTAGTTTTATGATCATTTTGCTTATAAAACATATTATTCCTAAATCTAAAATTATAAAAAAAAGAATACAATATGTATCGTCTTGAAAGAATATTAAAAAAAGAAAAACGACTAAAATTAAAAATGAAAAAAATACTAGAATACACTAGTAAAAAACCATTATTAATTGAATCATATATTGACCATACTTTTGGTTATAATGTTTTAGTAAGAAATCAAAATATAGAAATAATAGAATTTAATCAGGATTCTATTTTTAATATTAACGTATATTCTAATCAAAAAAAGGGTTCTTCATCTTCTTCTGATTTATCTTATCTGTCTATGAAAAACACCTTTAAATCTGCATGTAATATTGCAAAAAACAGCTTTATAGATAGATATAATCAACTGCCTGAAAAAAAATTATTAGTAACTAATCCAAAAAATTTATTTCTTCTACATGTAGATAATATAACAATAAATCAAGCTATTAATTTAGTAATAAATACTGAAAAAATATCTCTAAACTATGACAAAAAAATAGTAAATAGCGAAGGAGCAAATTTTTTTTATTCAATTACTATTAAAATAATAGGTAATAGTTTAGGTTTATTATCATCATACTGTTCTTCTCTATATTCTTTATCCAATGGAATTATAGCTAAAAATAATGATGGAATGCAAAGAGATTATTCTTATTCTATAAATAGAAACTTTAAAAAACTTAAAGGACCAAATTGGATAGGAAAAAAATCAGCAAAATATGCTATACGTCGACTATCTCCTCAAAAAATTCAAACTACTTTTTTACCAATCATATTATCTTCAAACATTTCTAAGAGTTTATTTTTTCATTTAGCTGAATCTATTTCAGGTATTAATATATATAATAAATCTTCTTTTTTGCTGAATTCATTAAATAAAAAAATTCTTCCTGATTGGTGTTCAATATTAGAGGATCCTAATATATTAGGAGGTCTTGGATCAAAACCTTTTGACGCTGAAGGTGTTAAAACGAAACGAAAATTTATCGTAGAAAAAGGAATATTAAAAACATGGATTTTAAATAACTACTCTTCTAATAGACTTAATTTAAAAAATACAGGAAACTCTGGAGGAATACACAATTGGATTATAATCAATAACAATAGATCATATTCTTTTAAAAATTTGTTAAAAATCATGAATACTGGTTTACTAATAACAGAATTATTAGGAAATGGAATAGATTTAATTACTGGAAACTATTCTAGAGGAGCTGTTGGTTTTTACGTAAAAAATGGGAACATTCAATTTCCTGTGGATGGAATTACTATATCCGGAAATTTAAAAAAAATATTTAATAATATTAAATATATTTCTACTGACATAAATGTTAATTCTAAAATACACTGTGGTTCACTTTTAATAGAAAAAATTCATATTTCAGGAATATAAAACAATATATTATATGTAATAATACATATGCTACATTAAAAATATAGTATTTATATATTAATTACATTAATTATTTTTTCTAAAAAATAATATACATTAATTTTTCAGTCATAAGTTAATCTATAAGCCGGGTTCTGTATTAGACAATCATTTATCTAGACTAATAATCACTTATTAGTTCAAGCAGTTTACCCAAGTTTAGCACGGATCCATGCATTAAAAAAACTATTATTTAACTTTGCTCCAAGTAGAGTTTACATTGTCTATTATTGTTACCAACAATACGGTGTGCTCTTACCACACCTTTTCACCCTTACTTAATTTTTCGTATTAAAATATAAGTTTTAAAAATTAAGCGGTTTCTTTTCTGTTGCACTAGTCGTGAGTTTACACTCCCCAGGCGTTACCTGGTACTTTGATCCAAAGGAGCCCGGACTTTCCTCTCCTAAATTATTAATATTTTTATAATTAGCAGCGATTGTCTGATTAACTTATGTATTTAAATTATACATTTATTTTTTTTTTTGTCATCTTTTTTCTAAAAATATATTTATATAACTTATTTTTACTTATTTTATAAAGTTTAGAAATTATTTCTATAGATTTTTTGGACGATAATTCTTCGTTGATTAAAGAATAAGCGAATTTTATTTTTTCAGATATTTTTTCATATATTACATTTTTATATCCTTCTACAATAATCACCCACTCTCCTTTTTGCCTTAAAGATTCTTTTTTTAACCATATTAGAACATTTTTAGTAGAAGAACTGTAAATAGTCTCCCATATTTTTGTTAATTCTTTTGCAATACTTATTTTTCTATCTTCCCCAAAAATACTCATCATATTTTTTAAACTGTCTTCAATTCTATGAGAAGATTCGTAAAAAATAATAGTTCTTTCTTCTTTTTTTAACTCCTTTAATCTTTTTAATCTTTTAGTATTTTTTGAAGATAAAAATCCTTCGTAACAAAATTTTAAAGAAGACAAACCAGATGCGCTTAAAGCTGTTATAGCAGCGCAAGGACCAGGTAATGGAACAACTCGAATTTTTTCTTCATGACATTTTTGTATTAAATACAATCCTGGGTCACTAATTAAAGGAGTACCTCCATCAGAAACAATAGCTATATTTTTTTTTTTTTTATCAAAAATATAATTTTTTTTGTTTGATTTTTTTCATTATACTTATTCATGGAAATAAACTTTCCACTAATATTAATTTTTTTTAAAAAAAAATTAGTACGTTTTATATTTTCAGCTAAAATAAAATCTACACTATTTAAAACTTCTACTCCTCTTTTTGTAAAATCTCCTAAATTGCCGATAGGAGTAGGAACTATATAAATAACTCCTAAATCTTTTTGATTAATCTGAATTCCCATTATTGAGTCTCTCACACTATATTATTAATATTTTTTAAATAAATATTATTTATATAAAAAATTTTAGTTCTAAAAATTATAAATAATGTTTATTATTAAATAATAATTAATTTGTATTTAAACCAACAAATTTAAATATAAAATAACTTATGCAATATACGTGTTTAATTTTGTAAAATTTAAGTTGCTAATTTAATATTTTTCGATAATAATTGATTTGTTTTATTTGCACATATATAAATATAAAAATATTTTTCACAAAAAACTATTTCTATTTATAAAAATAAAATTAAATTTTTTTGTATTAGTAGTCACATATCTAATAAACTTTTTTTGCAAAAACAATTTCTTATCTATAAATTATTCATATACATATATATTATCATAAAACACATGAAAAGGATGATTTGCATATGAAAAGAGTAGTGATAACAGGTATGGGAATACTATCTAGTATCGGAAATAACGAAAAAAATATTCTTAATTGCTTATTTAATGGAATATCAGGAATTACTTTTTCAAAAGAAATGAAAAACCATAAGATACGAAGCCATGTTTGGGGAAATATTAAATTAAATGATTATAGCTTTATAGATAAAAAAAAAATAAAATTTATGAATATTGCCTCTATTTATAGTTATTTAGCTATGAAAAAAGCGATTTCAGATAGCTCTTTATCTAAAAAAATATATCAAAAAAATCCTGAAGTAGGAATAATTGTTGGATCTGGATTAGGATCTCCAACACATTTAAATGCTATTTTTAATAAAAAAAAAAATTTTAATTGACCCTTATACTATCAGTAGAATACAATCATCCAGTTTATCTTCTTGTTTATCTACTTTTTTTAAAATCCAAGGAACTAGCTATTCCATTAGTTCTGCTTGTACTACTTCTGCTCATTGTATCGGTCATGCTTTTGAATTAATTCAATCAGGAAAACAAAAAATAATTTTTGCTGGTGGAGGAGAAGAAATAACATTAGAATCTTCGTTATTATTCAATTCTTTAAGAATATTGTCTACTAAATTTAACAATTTTCCAAAAAAAGCTTCCAGGCCTTATGATGTAAATCGAGATGGATTTGTAATATCAGGAGGTTCCGGAATTATTATTGTAGAAGAATTAGAACATGCTATTTATAGAAAAGCTAAAATATATGCTGAAATTGTTGGATATGGAACAACGTCTGATGGATCCAACATGTTTCTTCCTTCAGGAAAAGGTTCTATTAAATCTATGATGTTAGCTATGAAAAACATTCAAAAATTAGACATTGATTACATAAATACACATGGAACTTCTACAAAAATAGGCGATCTAAAAGAACTAAAATCTATTCGTAAAATATTTCATTATAAAAACAATTCTCCTTTTATTTCTTCTACAAAATCTATCACTGGTCACTCTTTAGGCGTTTCTGGCGTTCACGAAATAATATATAGTATATTAATGCTAAAATACAACTTTATTGCCCCTAGTATTAATATTGAAGATTTAGATCCTTTAGCTAAAAACTTAAATATTACTAAAAATACTATTGAAAAAAAAATGAATATGATAATGTCTAATACATTAGGATTCGGCGGAACTAACGTATCTTTAATTATTAAAAAATATAAATAAATTTATGCACAATACCTATGATACTTAAATTAATATTTAACACATAATTAAAATTATAATTTTTATGATAAAACACTAAAATTATAAAATAAATTTTATAATCTGTTATTTAACAGATACACATATACTTTATGCTTATTAAATATTTCATTTTTTAATCACTATTTAAATACATAATTAAATTATTCTTATTAATTATTAAAAATAAAATTTACTAATTAATTTTTTTTATTAAAACTCATTTTGTATACAAAATATAATATATGAGTGTGTGTATATAATTACAAATCTTACGTCTAATTTAAATAAATAAAATATTTAATAAAAACAACTTTATTTATTATTTTAAATTTATATACTATACAAATAAAATTTATAAAATTTATATACTTTTAACTAAATTTATTTAAAAAAACACTTTTTTTATCAATTCTAATTAATTTTAAATATAAAAACTTAACAAATTTTTTTTAAAGAGAAATGGACAATGAATCAACTAAATTTATTAAAAAAAATGAGTACAATTGTTGCTGATACAAGTGATATAGAATCTATAAAAAAATATAAACCCCAAGATGCTACTACTAATCCATCTATTATACTTAAATCAGTAAATTCTAAAAAATATAACTATATTATCGAAAAATCTATAAAATATGCAAAAAAAAAATCTAGTATAAAACAAACTATTGCACAATTAGCTAGTGATAAAGTAGCTATTAATTTTGGAAAAGAAATTTTAAAATATATACCTGGTCGTATTTCTACCGAAATAGACGCTCGATATTCATTTAACTGTCATCTTTCAGTAAAAAAAGCAAAAGAAATAATAAATATGTATGAAGAAGAAGGTATTGAAAAATCAAAGATATTAATCAAATTAGCGGCAACATGGGAAGGTATAAAAGCAACAGAAGCTCTAGAAAAACAAGGAATTAATTGTAATTTAACCTTAATTTTTTCACTATCACAAGCTAGAGCAGCTGCTGATGTAGGAGCTTTTTTAATATCTCCTTTTGTAGGAAGAATTTATGATTGGTATATGCAAAAAAATAATATAAATCTATATAATGCAGAAAGAGATCCAGGAGTATTATCCGTTCGAAAAATCTATCAATTTTATAAAGAAAGATCTTATAAAACTATTGTTATGGCTGCTAGTTTTAGAAAAATAGAACAAATACTAGCATTGTCTGGTTGTGACTATTTAACTATATCTCCAGAACTTTTAAAATTATTAAAAAATAATCAGCAAGATACATTAGAACAAAAATTAGAACCTATCTTTAATAAAAAATCTAAAAAATACATGCTATCTCATTCAGAATTCTTATTTGAACATAATGAAAACCCTATGGCTGTAGAAAAATTATCAGAAGGAATTAGATATTTTTCAAATGATAGAATAGAATTAGAAAAAATTATTTATAAAAAATTAAAAAGCTTATAAAAACTACTTTTATAAAAAAAAACATTAAACAATTTGTAAATAACTTATATTTTTATTACGGATTAATTATGAAATTTAGAAAAAATTTAGCAAACGCAATTAGATTTTTAAGTATAGACGCTGTTGAAAAAGCAAAATCAGGTCACCCTGGAATGCCTATGGGAATGGCTGATATTGCTGAAGTATTATGGAGAAATTTTATAAAACACAATCCTGAAAATCCTCAATGGGATAATCGAGATCGATTTGTTTTATCCAATGGACATGGATCTATGTTGTTGTATAGCGTACTACATCTTTCTGGATATAAATTATCTATAGATGACTTAAAAAATTTCAGACAACTGCATTCTAAAACTCCAGGACATCCTGAAATAGGATATACTCCTGGAATAGATACTACTACTGGACCATTAGGACAAGGATTAGCTACAGCTATAGGTATGGCTATAGCTGAAAAAACTTTAAGTGCTTCCTTTAATAAATTAAACTACAATATAATCGACCATTATACATGGGTTTTTGTAGGAGATGGTTGTTTAATGGAAGGAATTTCTCATGAATCTTGTTCATTAGCAGGAACCCTAAAACTAAACAAATTAATTGTATTTTATGATAATAATGGAATTTCTATTGATGGAAATGTAAAGAAATGGTTTTCTGATGACACAAAAAAACGTTTTGAATCTTATAATTGGAACGTTATTTCAGAAATAGATGGACACGATTCTAACCAAATATTCAATGCTATACAAAAAGCTAAAAATATTAAAAATAAACCATCTTTAATTATCTGCAATACTATTATCGGTTATGGATCTCCAAATAAGTCAGGAACTGCTGAAGTTCATGGAGCCCCCTTAGGAACAGAAGAAATATTATTAACTAGAAAAAAATTAAACTGGAACCATCCTCCCTTTCATATTCCTAAAGATGTATATTTCCATTGGAATTTTAAAGAAAAAGGAAAACAATTAGAATCTAATTGGAACAAATTATTTCAGAAATATGAAAAAAATTATCCTAATCTAGCTCAAGAATACAAACGCAGAATGAGTCAAATTTTACCTAATAATTGGAACGACGAAATGAATAAAACTATTCATTTTTTAAATTCTAATAAACAAAATTTATCTACAAGACAATCTTCACAAAACATTCTAGAAAAATGCGGTAAACTATTACCTGAATTATTAGGAGGATCAGCTGATTTAGCTCCAAGTAATCTTACTAAATGGTCTAAATCTGTATCTATAACAGATAAACCAAATGGAAATTATATTCATTATGGAGTACGCGAATTTTCAATGACTGCTATATCTAATGGAATATCGCAACACAAAGGTTTTATACCTTATTCTGCTACTTTTTTAATATTTATGGAATATGCAAGAAATGCTGTCCGCATGGCTGCTTTGATGAATGTAAGACATTTATTAATATATACTCATGATTCAATTGGATTAGGAGAAGACGGTCCGACTCATCAACCAATAGAACAAATTTCTAACTTACGATCAATACCTAATATGCATGTATGGAGACCGAGTGATCAAGTAGAAACTGCTATTGCTTGGAAATTAGCCATTGAAAGAAAAAATGGACCTTCAGCTTTAATATTATCACGTCAGAATTTAATTCAACCTTCTCGTACAAGGGAACAAATAGATAATATTTCACGAGGAGGATATATTATTTATGATTGTACCCAAACACCAGAAATTATACTTATTTCTACTGGATCTGAACTAAATATTACTTTACAAGCGTCAAAAAAATTAACTAATTTAGGATATTTTATTCGAGTAGTATCTATGCCTTGCACTAATATATTCGATAAACAAGACAAAAAATATAAAAACTATGTTTTTCCTAAACAAATAACTTCAAGAATAGCTATTGAAGCTGGAATTTCTGATTTTTGGTATAAATATGTTGGATTAAAAGGATTTGTTATTGGAATGAATTCGTTTGGAGAATCAGCACCATGTGAAAAATTATATCAACATTTTGGTATTACAGTAGAAACAATAGTTAAAAAAGCTAAAGATTTACTATTAAAAGTTGATAAATCTACTTAATAATAGTAATTAAGGGAGTAATTATTACTTGTGCTCCCTATTTTAATTTTATATAAAAATTTATAACTTCTTAATTCTAATCAATATTTAATAAATTAAACATATAAATATTTTTTTGAACCGTTAACTTTAACTAACTTTTTACATAAAAAAATAATAGCTAAAATTTTTAACAATTTAAAATTCATCGATAAACATTAAAAATATAAATTTGTATGCGTTTACTTTCTCAACTATTAATTATTTAATGCATATATTAACTATATTCACATGTTAAATTAAGAAGAAATCATATATGACATGTCCAATAGTACAATTAGCAAGTGAACTTATCTCTATCCCTTCTATTAGTCCAAATGACAACGGATGTCAAAATATTCTTATACATAAATTAAAAAAAATTGGTTTTACTATAGAACAAATGAATGAGAATTCTACAAATAATTTCTGGGCTTATCGTGGAATAGGAAAAACTTTAACTTTTCTAGGTCATACCGACGTAGTCCCTCCTGGAAAAACTCTTCAATGGAATACTAATCCTTTTAATCCTACAATAAAAAACAATAGACTGTACGGAAGAGGATCAGCAGATATGAAAGGATCTATAGCTGCTATGATAATAGCAGTGGAAAGATTTGTTTTAAAACATTCAAATTATAATGGTAGAATCTCTTTTATAATAACTTCTGATGAAGAATCTAAAGCAACCCATGGAACTATAAAAGTAGTAAAAAAACTTATTTCAAGAAATGAAAAAATAGATTATTGTGTTATTGGAGAACCGACTAGTGATACTGTTTTAGGAGATACATTAAAAAATGGAAGAAGAGGATCTTTAACTGGAAAAATTAAAATCTTCGGAACACAAGGACATGTTGCTTATCCCAATTTAGCTGACAATCCTATTCACAAATCATTACTATTTTTACATGAATTAACATGTATAAAATGGGACTCTGGAAATAAATATTTTGACAAAACCAATTTAGAAATTGTAACTATTACATCTGGAAATAAAATAAATAATATGATTCCAGGAGAAATAACAATTATCTTTAATATAAGATTTAATACCGAAACAACAGTTAAATCGATAAAAGTAAAAATTTTTAATTTATTAAATAAATTTAATTTAAAAAATAACATCATATGGACTTTGTCAGGATTACCTTTTTTAACAAAAAATAGTTCATTAGTAAATATAGTTCTAAATTCTATTAAAAAATATTCTTGCAAAAATCCAAAAGTATCTACTTCAGGAGGAACTTCGGATGGACGATTTATTGCATTAATGAAACCAGAAATAGTAGAACTTGGATTAGTCAATAAAACTATTCATAAAGTTAACGAATATACTAAAATATCAGACTTAAAATTACTGACTCTAATATATGAAAATATTTTAAAAAAAATACTTTTATAAAGTAAAACTTAATTGCATTTTTGTAAAATTTTTTTTTTATAAAATTAAAATACAAAATTTTAATTCAAAATTATTTGTTAACAACAAAAATAAAATTATATATATATACATAATGTTGCTAAAAATCTATTTTAAAATAAATTTCTATATTTTTAACCTTTTCCCTAAGTCAGTTCGAGTCAAAATTAAAGGAATTAACTCATTAGATTTTATATATATTTTTTTATAAAAATATGTTTATAGATAAAAATATAATGATCTATTTTAATATATTACACTATTAGTAAGTTAGCCTTTTTTAATGCTTTTTTTACTATAATTTTTGTACTTAATTTAATTGAAGTCATGGGTAAACGTAATATACTTGTTTTTATAAGATTTAATTGTTTAGCCGCCCATTTTATAGGTATAGGATTTGGCTCATAAAATAAAGATTCATGTAGGGACATTAGTTCATTATTAATTATTCTAGCTTCTGCAAATTTACCTGATAAAGCTAATCTGCACATTTTAGACATTTTTTTAGCGGCAACATTCGCAGTTACAGAAATCACTCCTGATCCTCCTAACTGTATACAATCTAACGCTGTAGAATCATCTCCACTAACTATAAAAAAATCATTATTTTTAGTTAAATTTTTTATTTTCTGAACTCTAGATAAATCTCCTGATGCTTCTTTTACTCCTATAATATTCTTCATTTTAGATAATTTTCCAATAGTATCAGGTAATAAATCACAACCGGTTCTCAATGGAACATTGTAAAGAATTTGTAACAGATCAGTGCTCTCAGATATATACTTAAAATGCTGATATAATCCTTCTTGAGTAGGTCTGTTATAATAAGGAGTTACTGTTAAACAAGCCGATAATCCTGAATTTTCGAATTTTTTTGTAAGAGATATAGCTTCTGTAGTAGAATTAGATCCTGTTCCTGCAATTATTGGTATCTTTCCTTTAGAAAGTTCTAAAGTTAAAAAAATTAAATGTATATGCTCTTTTTGACTTAAAGTAGATGATTCTCCTGTTGTTCCTACTGAAATTATAGCTGAAGTATTATTGCAAATATGATAATTTACTAATTTTTTTAAACTATCCCGACAAATAGATCCTTTGTCATCCATTGGCGTAATTAAAGCTACCATACTTCCTTTGAACATAATATTAAACCCCTCTTAAATATACTTTGATTTTAAATCTTAAAAATAAAATTTTGTATGTTTTAAATTTACCATTCAAAAATATTTTTTAATTATAAATATTGTTAGTTATACACCACATCTAACATATTATTATTATAATTAATATCTTTTGTTTAAAATGATTAAATTTAATTAATTTTTTAATAATTTTCTATAAATTGCTTATTTTAAAAAAAATTGAACCTATAAATTTAAAAATAATAATAAAAATTATAAAAATAATTACATAAAAAATAAAATATGCACTCTTTATATTCTATACATATAGATATCTTTAAAAGAACTAATAAACCATGACATGGATATATCATATCAAGAAATAAATTACGTGACCTTAACATTTATTTACATATGTATTATTTTTTTATATTTTATTTTTTACTTAGCTGCAATACAACGTTATTTGCATAACAAATTTATTCAGAATAGACATAAATATTGTTTAATTATTACTGTTTACTTTGGTATTGTGTTTCTGAGCTTTATATCTTAAAATATGATCCATAATAACTATTGCTATCATCGACTCTATAATAGGAACCGCTCTAATGCCAATACAGGGATCATGTCTTCCTGATATACTAATACTCGTTTCTTCTTTTTTATAATTAATTGTTCTTCCTAATATTTTAATACTAGAAGTAGGTTTTATAGCAGCTTTTACTACAATATCCTCTCCATTACTAATACCCCCTAATATACCTCCGCTCCTATTACTTAAAAAACCATCTTGTGACATTTCATCTCTATGCTCATTTCCTTTCTGTTCTATTACTTTAAATCCATCTCCAATTTCTACTCCTTTTACAGCATTTATACCCATAACTGCATGAGATAAATCAGCATCTAATTTGTCAAAAACAGGCTCTCCTAATCCAATAGGAACATTTTTTGCTACAACTTTTACTTTTGCACCAATTGAATTTCCTTCTTTTTTTATACTTCTTATAAATAAATCAATATTTTCTAAATCTTCTTCATTTGGACAAAAAAAAGAATTTTTTTCTACATGATCCCAAGAAACAAAATTACACCTAATTGGACCTAATTGACTTAAATAACCCTGTATGGTTATACCATAGTTTATAAAAAGATATTTTTTAGCAATAGCTCCAGCTGCTACTCTCATAACAGTTTCTCTTGCGGAAGATCGACCTCCTCCTCTAAAATCTCTATTTCCATATTTCATAGAATATGTAAAATCCGCATGTCCTGGTCTATAAATATCTTTAAATTTTAAATAATCTTCAGAACGTTGATCAGTATTTTTAACTATTAAACCTATGCTAGTTCCTGTAGTCATCCCATTAAATACTCCAGAAAGAATTTCAACTAAATCCATTTCTCTACGTTGAGTAGTATACTTTGATTGACCAGGGCGTCTTCTATCTATCTCTTTTTGCAAATCTAAATTATTTAACGCTAATCCAGAAGGAACACCATCTATAATACAACCTAATGCTGTACCATGAGATTCTCCGAATGTAGTTACACAAAAAATTTTTCCAATACTATTTCCAGACATAAAAATCCTCATTCTATGTTTAATTATTGTTAATACTGTTAATTTATCATCATAATAATAATATATTTTATTTATATGTATAAATATGTATGTATATCCATGTGTATAAGATTTATATTAAAGTTCTACAAATATTTTTATTTTCATGATAAAATTGTATTTTTAATTGTTTTAAAATACAAATATATAGATATCGCTGAATACTATGTACAATAACAAAAAAATTTTTAGAAAGTATTTACATGGAACAAAAAAAATAGTTCAAGATACTGTTTTTAAACCTAAAAAAATTTTAAAAAAAAGAACTTTTTTTTCTAAAAAAAAATTTCAAGAAGAAGAAATACACAGTTATCTCTTTTCTTATACTACTCCATTAAAACTATACAATGAAAATACAGTAAGTTATGTTCGAGATAAAAAAAATATAAAAAAACTAAAAAAATTAAGTCAAGGATACTATATACCTGAAATTTTTATAGACGTTCATGGACTAAATCAGCATCAAGCTAAAAAAGAACTAGGAAAATTATTTTTTATATGCCATAAAGAAAATTTATCTTGTGCAGGAATAATTCATGGTCATGGAAAAAATATTTTAAAAAAACAAATCCCCTTATGGCTAGTTCAACATCCAGATACCATTGCCTTTCACAGAGCACCATGTACATTAAATAAAGACCAAACTACTCTTTTCCTTTTAATAGACACTTCTATTTAAAGTTATTTATAAAATTTACATTTGTTACGTTTCAATATTAATTAAACTTTAAACTTTCTACAATCAGTTAATAGTACTAACTATTAATTTCTATTATATAACAAAAAAATTTATCATTAAATATTATTTAATTTCTGAATTTAAAATATTTCTATATCGAAAAAAATATGTCTGTATTTATTTAAACATTTTCAAATCTCTTCTATTGTTTAACATATAAATATATTTTTTTATTTTTAAAAAAATTCTGTTGTATTCGCAATTTTTATGTATAAATATATATTTGATTATTTGCAAGAAGGTTAATAATAAAGTATATAAATACATAAAAATATTTTTCTTTTATATTTACATACTACACTTAAAATTTCAAACAAATCATAATAATATTATATATAAACAACACTTTATATATATATATTTCTTTTTTTTTTACAATATCATATATACTATTATTATTACTACAAAACATAAATTCATTTCTTTATATGTAATAACAATACATTTATTTATAATTTTAAAAATTAAAATTATTTATTTTAATGATAAATTATTTTATAATTTTTTTAATACAAGGAATAAATATGCTAGAAAAAAATAGACTACGAATTGCTTTGCAAAAATCAGGGAGATTAAGCAGTGAATCTTATAATTTACTTGTAAAATGTGGTATTAAAATAAATTTACAAAATAACCAATTGTTCGCTTTTGCTGAAAATATGCCAATAGACATACTGTGTGTTCGAGATGATGATATACCTGGATTAATAGTTGATAAAGTAGTAGATTTAGGTATTGTTGGAGAAAACGTATTAGAAGAAAAACTATTTATAAAAAATAATACAAAGAAAAAAAAATTCTATAATTTACTAATACGACTTGACTTTGGAATATGTAGATTATCATTAGCTATACCTAAAAATTCCACTTATTACGGACTAGACAGTTTAAAAAATAAAAGGATCGCTACTTCTTATCCTAACTTAGTTACACAATTCTTTTATAAAAAATCTATTCCATTTAAATTATGTATTTTGAATGGATCAGTAGAAGTTGCTCCTCGTTCTGGTTTAGCAGATGCTATTTGTGACCTCGTATCTACAGGAACTACTTTAGAAGCTAACGATTTAAAAGAAGTTCAAACTATATTTAACTCTCAAGCTTGCGTTATTTGTAGATTAGGACATATCGAACATAGTAAACAAATTGTTATTAATAAACTGATGAATAGAATAAATGGGGTTATAAAAGCTAGAGAATCTAAATATATTATGTTACATGCACCTATTTCAAAATTAAACGAAATTATTTTACTATTACATGGTGCTGAAAATCCTACTATTTTAAAATTAGCTGGAGAAAAAAATCGAGTAGCAATGCATATGGTTAGTAGTGAAACAGTATTTTGGGAAACTATGGAAAAGTTAAAATCATTAGGAGCTAGTTCTATTTTAGTTTTACCTATAGAAAAAATGTTGGAGTAAAGTACTATGCAACCACTAAATAACATTTATACGTGGAGTGATATCAGTAATAAAAAAAAACATTTATTATTACTTAGACCAATGTTACATACAAATCAAGAAGTTCAAAAAACAGTTAAAAATATATTAAATAACATAAAATATTTTGGTGATACCTCCCTATATAAATATACATTTCTTCTAGATAAACAAAAAATAAAAAAAGTACAAATAGATACAAAAAAAATTCAAACGTCAATAAATGCTATAAAACCAGATTTAAAAAAATCTATTTTATTGGCTAAATCTAATATAGAAAAATTTCATATTGAACAAAAATGTCAAGATATAGATATTGAAACTCAAAAAGGAATACGATGCCAAAAAATTACCACTCCAATAGACTCTATTGGTTTATATATTCCAGGGGGGGACACTCCATTAATTTCTACTGTATTAATGTTATCTATTCCTGCTTATATTGCAAAATGCAAAAACGTTTACCTATGTTCACCACCTCCTATTTCTAAAGAAGTACTTTATTCTGCCTACGTATGTGGAATAAAAAACATATTTCAAATGGGTGGAGCTCAAGCTATTGGTGCTTTTGCATTCGGAACCAAACAAGTTCCTAAAGTTAATAAGATATTCGGACCTGGTAACTCATATGTAACAGAAGCTAAACGTCAAGTTAGAAATTCAATTCCAAATCTTGAAATTGATATGCTGGCTGGACCATCTGAATTAATGATTATTGCTGATGAATTTGCAAATTCAGATTTTGTTGCTTTGGATCTTTTATCTCAAGCTGAACATGGACCTGATTCACAAGTAATTTTACTATCATATAGTCTTGTATTTGTTAAAAATGTTATACGTAAAATAAATCAAGAAATAAAAAAATCTTTAAGAAAAAAAATATTAAACCGATCTATACAAAACAGTAGATTTATTATTGTAAAAAATATCGACGAAGCTATAAATATTTCTAATCTTTATGCTCCAGAACATTTAATACTCAACATTCTTAATCCTAGATCATTTTTAGCAAAAATAAAAAACGCAGGTTCAGTATTTTTAGGTCCATGGTCTCCTGAATCAGTTGGAGATTACTCTTCTGGTACTAATCATGTTTTACCTACATACGGATCAGCAATAGTAAACTCTGGATTAGGGTTATCTGATTTTCAAAAATGCATTACTGTTCAAGAATTAACACCATCAGGATTTTTAAAAATATATAATAGTGTTACTGTATTGTCTTCATACGAAAAATTAGAAGCTCATAAAAATGCTATGAAATGTAGATTTCAATCTTTAACATCAGGAAAAAATAATGTCTGATATTTATAAAATAATTCCAAAATACATTAAAAATCTAACCGGATATCAATCAGCAAGAAAAATTGGAGGAAATGGAGAAATATGGTTAAATGCAAATGAATCACCTTATTCAAATACACTATCTGTATCGTTTAAAAAATTAAATCGGTATCCACATTTTCAACCAAAGAAATTACTCTCAGCATATTCCCTTTACTCTAAAATACCAAAAGAAAATATATTAATTACTCGAGGTGCAGATGAAGGTATTGATTTATTAGTTCGAATATTTTGTGAAAGAAATAAAGATTCGATAATAACTCTTCCTCCTACATATGGAATGTACGATATTATTGCAAAAATAACAGGAATACAAAATAAACAACTCTTTATGTTATGGGAAAAAAATATTTCTATAAACAAAATTATTTCTAACTTAAAAAATGTAAAAATTATATTTATATGTAGACCAAATAATCCAACTGGACATGTGATAGATAAAAAAATAATTTACTCTTTATTAGAATTATCTAAAAATAAATTTTTTGTTGTAATCGATGAAGCATATATTGATTTCTGTATAATAAATAATCTTTCTGGATGGATAAACAAATTTAAAAATTTAATTATATTAAGAACCTTATCTAAAGCATTTGGATTAGCTGGTATTCGATGCGGATTTATATTAGCTTCGTCTAAACTTATAAATATAATTTCAAAAATCATAGCTCCATATCCAATTCCATATCCAACATATAAAATAGCTTATTCTTTTTTTTCTCCTAAAAATATAGATTTACTTAAAAACCATATTAATACTATTAACTTTAACCGTTTTTGGTTATTTAATGAATTAAAAAAAATAAAACTAATTCAAAAAGTCTTTATGAGTTATGGAAACTTTATTTTAATAAAAACATTATACGTGAAAAAAATTTTTCTTGTTTTACAAAGAAATGGTATTATTGTTCGTAATCAGCATAATATACCTATGCTAAGAGGATGTTTAAGAATATCTATAGGAACACACTCAGAATGTAAAAAAATAATTGAAACTTTAAATAGCTTTAATTATTAAACCCTATTTAAGAGAAAAAAAATGCTTAAAAAAGTTCTATTTATAGATAGAGATGGAACATTAATATCTGAACCGAAACTAGATTTTCAAGTAGATTCTATTCAAAAAATAGAATTTGAACCACATGTAATTTCTTCTTTACTTGAACTAAAAAAAAATAGTTATATTTTTATAATTGTTACTAATCAAGATGGGTTAGGAAGTCTTAACTTTCCATTATCTAACTTTTATATACCTCATAACTTTATGATTAACGTTTTTAAATCTCAAGGAATAATTTTTGATCAAGTGTTAATTTGCCCTCATACATTACAAAATAACTGCTCTTGCCGAAAACCAAAATTAAAATTAATTAAACCTTGGCTAGAAAAAAACATAATAGATAAAAACAATAGCTATGTTATTGGAGATAGAAGTACAGATATAGAATTTGCTAAAAATATAGGAATACCTGGATTGCTATATAATAGAAAAAAAAATAATTGGCATGATATAAAGAAAAAAATTATTAGCAATCGATTTGCTAAAATTGTTAGAAATACTAAAGAAACACATATTTCAGTAACAATAAGGCTTAATTCAAACAAAAGTAGCATCATCAATACTGGAATAAAATTTTTTGACCATATGCTAGAACAAATTTCTATACATGGTAATCTATACTTTAACATTCAATGTAAACAAAAAATAGATCCTGATGACCATCATTTAGTAGAAGACACTGGAATTGTTATTGGAAAAACATTATATGAAATATTAAAAAATAAAATTGGATTAGAAAGATATGGATTTACTCTTCCTATGGATGAATGCGTTGCAAAGTGTGTTATAGACATATCAGGAAGACCCTTTTTAAAATTTAACGCTATTTTTAAATATCAAAAAATAGGTGATTTAAGTTCAGAAATGATAGAACATTTTTTTTATTCATTATCATACTCAATGAAAATTACTCTGCATATAACAGCTAAAGGAAAAAACGATCATCATATTGCAGAAAGCTTATTTAAAGTTTTTGGAAAAACACTCTATCAAGCTACAAAAATAAATAAAAAAATATTAACACCTAGTTCTAAAGGAATACTATAATGAAAATAGTTATTTTAGATACAAAATGCTCTAATACGTTTTCATTAATATGTTCTATAAAAAGATTAGGTTTTTTTTCTACCGTTAGTTCAAATCAAGATATAATAAAAAATTCAGATAAATTATTTATACCTGGAGTAGGAACAGCTTTAACAGCTATGGAATCCATATATAATCATAACTTATATAACATTTTACGCGAATATAAAAAACCTGTATTAGGAATTTGCTTAGGAATGCAACTTCTATGTAAAATAAGTGATGAAAATAATAAAACTAATATGTTAAACATACTAGATATACATGTACGAAAACTATCAAGTAATAATATATTGCCAATACCTCATATGGGTTGGAATAAAGTTTATTGCTATAATAATGAAAATATATTTAAAGGAATAAAAAATGGATCACATTTTTACTTTATCCATACTTATAAAGTACCAATATGTTCCTACACTACTTCTAAAACATACTACGGAGAATTCTTTAGTGCGTCCGTAAAACATAATAACTTTTATGGAGTGCAATTTCATCCAGAAAAATCCGGATCATGCGGTCAACAACTAATAAAGAACTTTTTGGAAATTTAAAAAAAATGATTATTCCTGCTATAGATTTAATAAATAATAAAGTAGTCAGACTATTCCAAGGAAATTACAAAAAAAAAAAATATATAATTTATCTGCGCAAGATATAATACATTCGTATGATACAAAAAATGTATCTATTATACATATTGTTGATTTAGATGCTGCTAATAATCCTAATAAAAGACAAACAAAACATATAAAAACTTTACTAAACGATCTTGTTACTCCTGTGCAAATAGGAGGAGGAATAAGAAATAAAAAAAATATTGAAGAATTACTATCTATCGGAGCAAAAAGAATCGTTATAGGATCTTCTGCAATAACACATCCTGAAAAATTTCAAAATTGGATAAAAGAATATGGATCTGAAACTATTGTACTAGCATTAGATATAATGATTAATCATGAGAAAAAAAAAGTTATAAGAATTAATGGATGGAAAGATAAAACTAACTGTGTGTTAGAAGAAGTAATTCAACAATTTAAAAAATTCGGATTAAAACATGTTTTATGTACTGACATATCAAAAGACGGTACTTTAACTGAACCAAATTTTAAATTATATGAAGAAATAACAAAAAAGTTTAAAACTATTCATTTTCAATCTTCTGGTGGAATCAGTAAAATATCAGATATCATTAGGTTAAAAAAAACTAATATAAAAGGAATTATTATTGGTCGTTCGCTATTGGAAAAAAAATTTACTCTATCAGAGGCAATAACATGCTAGCAAAAAGAATTATTCCATGTCTAGATGTCAAAAACGGAAAAGTAGTTAAAGGTGTAAAATTTCGTAATCATAAAGTTATAGGAGAAATTCTACCCCTTATTTTAAGGTATCTTAAAGAAAATGCTGATGAAATAGTTTTATACGATATAACAGCTTCCTCAAAAAAACATTTAATAGATAAACATTGGATAAAGAATATTGCTAAAATTATAACTATTCCTTTTTGTGTTGCAGGAGGAATTAATTCTGTAGATGATGCACGACAAATATTATCTTTAGGTGCCGACAAAATATCTATTAATTCTCCTGCTATTTCCAATCCGAATCTAATAAATGAAATTTCTAATACATTTGGTGTTCAATGTATGGTTATTGGCATAGACTCTTGGTTTAATAATCAAACAAAATGCTATGAAGTATACCAATATACTGGAAGTAACAAAACAATAAAAAAAACAAAATTAACAACAGAATCTTGGGTTAAAGAAGTTCAAGATAGAGGAGCTGGAGAAATTGTAATAAATTCTATGAACCAAGATGGAGTAAATAGTGGATATAACATCGAACAATTTAAAAAAATTCGAGATTTATGTAAAATACCTCTCATAGCGTCCGGTGGAGCTGGAACAAAAAATCATTTTTATAATTTGTTTAGAAAAACAAATGTAGACGGAGCATTAGCAGCTTCAGTATTTCATAAAAAAATTATTAATATACAAAATTTAAAAAAATTTTTAAAGAAAAAAGGAATAGAAGTTCGATTATGCCATTAAAAATAAATGTAAAAAATCTAAATTGGAAAAAAACAGAAGGATATATACCTGGAATCATTCAACATTATATATCTGGAAAAATACTAATGCTTGGATATTTAAACAAAGAATCTTTAAAAAAAACAATAAAAGAAAAAAAAGTTACCTTTTATTCAAGAACTAAACAAAGATTGTGGACTAAGGGAGAAACCTCTAAAAATTATTTAATAGTAAAACATATGTCCTCTGATTGCGATCAAGATACTATACTAATATTAGTAAAACCTTATGGGAATACATGCCATCTAAACAAAATTAGCTGTTTTTCAAATAAAATAGAAATTTTTTCATTTTTATTTCATTTAGAAAAAATTATAGATAGTAAGAAAAGTAAACAAGAAAAATCTTATACATCAAAACTATTAAAGTTAGGCATTCAAAGAATAGCACAAAAAGTTGGAGAAGAAGCAGTAGAAACTATATTAGCCTCCATGACTAAGAAAAAAAATGATTTGATAAACGAAGTATCAGATTTAATGTACCATTTATTAGTATTGTTAAACTTTAAAAAAATACAATTTAAAGAAATAATTCATAATTTGCAAACACGAAATACTAAAAAAAATTAATCATGCTATATTAGCATATAATAATAATTATAAATTACTTCATCTTAAAATTAATTCAAAAAAATAACTTCATTAAATTTTAATAAATATTTAAATATTAGATTTAATGATTATAAAAATAGTAATTAAATTGATCTAAGATGTTATTTTTCCGTAAAAATATAAATACCTCAGGATTAAATATGATTAATAAAACAATTGGAGTTATTGGAGTAGGAGTAATGGGAAGCAATTTAATATTAAATATAGAAAGAAACGGTTATATAGTATCTATATTTAATAGAACTAGTAATAAAACAAAATGCTTTTTCGAAAAAAATGCTGAAAAAAAAATAATTCCTTTTTTTAATATAAAAAATTTCATTTCGTCTTTAAAAAAACCTAGATGCATTATATTAATGGTTCAATCTGGAATAGCTACTGATAATACTATTAATAGCGTACTTCCTTATCTTAATAAAGAAGATATCATAATTGACGGTGGAAATTCTTTTTATAAAGACTCTATTATAAGAAATAAAAATTTAGAAGAAAAAGGAATCTATTTTTTTGGAACAGGAATTTCTGGTGGATCAGAAGGTGCACTATTAGGACCAGCTATTATGCCTGGAGGTAATAAAAAAAAATATAAAGTAATACGATCTTTATTCAAAAAAATAGCAGCTAAATACCAAGGAGAACCATGCGTATCCTATATAGGTCCGGACGGATCAGGTCATTATGTAAAAATGATACACAACGGAATTGAATATAGTGACATGCAACTTATTTCAGAAGTATACGCTTTATTAAAACTAGGGTTACATCTAAATAATAAAGATATATCTAATATATTTTCTAATTGGAATAAAGGAGAACTGAATAGTTATCTGATAAACATAACAAAAAACATTTTTTTAAAAAAAGATGCACAAACTAATAAAGATTTAATTGATTTAATATCCGATAAAGCAGGAAATAAAGGTACTGGAACTTGGACAGTACAAAGCGCTTTAGAATTAGGAGAACCTCTATCTTTAATAAGTGAATCTGTTTTTTTTAGATATTTATCATCTCTAACATCCCAGAGAAAAACTGCATCAAAATATATAGATATTAAATCGCCTAATCCACTGAACTTTAAAAATAAACTACTTTTTATTGAAAAAATAAGAAAATCTTTATATCTAGGTAAAATACTCGCTTATTCGCAGGGTTTTTCTTTATTAAAAACTGCTTGTCAACACTATAATTGGAATCTAAATCTAAGTAAAATTTCTAAAATTTTTCGATCAGGATGTATAATTCAAGCTAGTTTTTTAGACAAAATTAGTCAAGAATTTTCTAACAATAAAGATATCAAAAATCTTCTACTAACTTCTTTTTTTTCTTCTATTGCAAAAGAATATCAAGAATCTTTACGCTCAGTTGTAGCGTACGCAATACAAACAAAAATTCCAGTACCTGTATTATCTTCTTCTATAGCTTATTATGATGGATACCACTCTTCTCATTTATCAACAAATTTAATTCAAGCTCAAAGAGATTATTTTGGATCTCATACTTATAATAGAACAGATAAAAACGGATCCTTTACTAGTAACTGGACGTAAGTTTTATATTTAAAAATACGATTGTTTAAAAACTGTAAATGTATATTTAATATATACCTTAACAGTTAATCACTTATACTAATATTATTAATATTAATACTATTAAAAATTTCTATTTTTTATTATACAAAATTTAATTTTTATTCCTATAAAACTATAAATTTCTACTTTAACTATTTTTTTGATTGAACTATACTTTAAAAAAAACTAAAAATTCTATATTTATATTCAATAAAAAAAAATATATATTATTTACATAAAAAATAGGATAAATATGAGATTATCTGATGAAGATATAAAATTATGGTTAAATGAAAAAAAACTGATTATAAATCCTCGTCCAAAAGATAATTGCGTTCATGGAATTACTGTTGATCTTACCTTAAGTAATAGATTTAGAACTATAAAAAATCATTCCATTGCATTCATAAATTTAAATGCATCTAAAAAAAATATTAATAGAACACTGGATAAGGTAATGAGCAATGAAATTGTTTTAAAAAAACAAAAACCGTTTTTTTTACAACCAGGTTCGTTTGCATTAGCTATGACTCGAGAAGAATTAACTTTACCAAACAACTTAGTTGGTTGGCTAGATGGGAAATCTTCTTTAGCTAGATTAGGATTAATGATTCATGCGACTTCTCATAGAATAGATCCTGGATGGAAAGGAAATATAGTATTAGAATTTTTTAATTCAAGTAATATAGTACTAGCTGTATATCCAAGAATGTTTATTGCTGCTATAAGTTTTGAAAAATTATCTAAACCGGTAAAAACGCCTTATAATAGTCGTGTTAATGCTAAATATTTTGGGCAAAAAAATATAATCAGTAGTCGAATAAATCAAGATTAAATAGTTCCTTAAGTTTTATAACTATAAATACGCTATTATAATGTTAAAACATATATCATTCAGATGATTATCTGCATTTCATAATAGTATTTATTGTATTATATATACAATATACACACATTTTAATTTATCATCGATATATATATATTTTCTACATTACATATATATAAATATATATATACATATCTATATATGTACTTTACTATGAAAAAAACAAAAAAAAAAATTTTAGTTACCTGCGCTTTTCCTTATGCTAATGGATCTATACATCTAGGTCATCTTTTAGAACATATTCAAGCTGATATTTGGGTTAAATATTTAAGAATGACCGGTAATACAGTATGGTTTATTTGTGCTGATGATGCTCACGGAACTCCTATATTATTAAAATCAAAAGAACTAGGTATTACTCCTAAAAAACTAATTACACAAAACTATATTGAACATAAACTTGATTTTTCTAAATTTAATATTAAATATGATTTATACAGTTCTACACATAGTTCAGAAAATTTAAAAACAGTTAATAAAATTTTTAATATTCTAGAAAAAAAAAAATTAATTATTGAAAAAAAAATCTCTCAATTATACGATATACAACATAATATGTTTTTACCTGATAGACTAGTTAAAGGAGATTGTCCTAGTTGTTATAAAAAAAATCAATTTGGAGATAACTGTGAATTTTGTGGGAGTACATATGATGCTATTAATCTAAAAAATCCAATGTCCTTGATATCAAATAAAAAACCTATCTTAAAATCATCAAGTCACTTATTCTTTAACATAAAAAAATATGAAAAAAAAATAAAAAAATGGATTTGTTCTATACAACTGCAAAAATCTGTATTAAATAAAACCAATGAATGGTTTAAAGCTGGATTAAAAGATTGGAATATATCAAGAGATGCTCCTTATTTTGGATTTTTAATTCCAAATTACGTAAATAAATATTTTTATGTATGGTTAGATGCACCTATCGGATACATAAGTACTTTTAAAAAACTATGTGAAAAAGAAAAAAAAATTCAGTTTAACGAATTTTGGAAAAAAAACACATCTACTGAGCTTTATCATTTTATAGGAAAAGATATTATTTATTTTCATACACTATTTTGGCCTGCTATATTGACCTCTGTTTCTTATAGAAAACCAACAAATATATTTGTACATGGGTATGTAACTTTAAATGGAAAAAAACTTTCGAAATCTAAAGGATCATCAATATTAGCTAAAAATTGGATTAAAACATTTAACTCAGATAGTTTACGATATTACTACGCTAGTAAATCATCTTCAACAATACAAGATATCGAAATAAACTTAGAAGACTTTTATAAAAAAATTAATAGTGATATTGTAAATAAAATCGTGAATCTAGCATCTAGAAGTGCTAGTTTTATTCATAAATATTTCCAAAATACCTTATCTAAAAATTTGTCAGATGTTTATATATACAAAAAAATACTACAATACTCTCAATTAATAGAAGATTTATATCAAAAAAGAGAGTTTGGATCTGTTACAAGAAAAATTATAAAATGCACAGATATTGCTAATACATATTTTAGCGAAAAAAAACCATGGACTTTACTAAATAAAAAAAATCAACAAAAAAAGTTACATGAAATATGTTCTATAAGCTTAAACTTATTTCGTATCATCGCTACTTGGATTACACCAATTACACCTGATCTATCTAAAAAAATTGAAAAATTTTTGCTGATTAAATTAAATTGGAATAATATAAAAAGACCATTATTAAATCATAAAATTGCTTCATTTTCTACTTTATACAATAGAATACATAAAAAAGATATTATAAAATTTCTTAAAAACAATAAATATTCTTAATTAAGATAAAAATATTAAACTTAATAATACAATATATTAGCTATTGTAATAATATTACATGTTATTTATCAGAAAACTATTCCAAGAAATAAACCATGATTTTTTATTTTTTTTAGTTGCACTATTGTTTGCTAAAAATATACCAGGTGCAGCTATAAAATCACTATTATAAAATACAAAAGGAATTCTATTTCTATACCAAGGAGGAATGTTAAATTCTTGAAATATTTTTTTTACTTGTCTACTACCACTCCTTCCAAAAATAGATATTCGACCAGATAATATGAATCTAATATTAATTATATCATTTTTTTTAGGAATTGGAATTTTCATCCCATAACTATTATTTTCTAAAAACCCAAAATGATAGGGTAATTCTAAAGGATAATTTGTATTATGCCATATTAATATTAAAGAACTTATCGAAGGTAATACAGGAACAATATATATATATCTTTTATATCTTCTTATTTCAGATTTATTAATAATTATTTTAGGATTTGCATCTTTTTTACTATTTATTACTTCTTTCAAAACTTTTTCAATTATAGAATAAGAAGGTATTTTATTATTATTTTTTAAAATCCAATTTCGGACTATTACTTTTCTTATACTAATATCTAAAAACAACATATTAAAAAAATTTAATATTGAATCTAATAACATGTTTTTTCTTAAAAACTGACCTGCTATGTTATTAGCAATTTTTACATAATCTGAACAAATTGCTGAAGATCTAGAACAAGTATTTAGAAAAGAAGGCCATCTTTTCTCCAAAACAGGAATAATCTCTTTTCTTATAAAATTTCTATCATAGTAGATATTATTATTACTATTATCTGTAATCCAAATTAATTTTTTTTTAAATGCAAAACGTTCTATTTGTTTTTTAGATACATTAAGAAATGGTCGAATTAATAACTTGTTTTTATCTAAAAAAGTATATAATTTCATTCCTGATAATCCAGTAGGACCACTTCCTCTTTTTAGAGATAAAAAAAAAGTCTCACACTGATCATTTAAATGATGTGCTGTAATTACTACTTCTTTAGGAAGCAGTATTTTTTTTATTATATTATAACGAATAACTCGAGCTACTTCTTCAAAATTTTTTTTTACAGATATTTTTTTTACATGTTTAATAATTAATTCTAAGTTATATTTTTTACATAATTGAATACAATGTTTAACTGTATTTAATGAATGTTTAAAAACATTATAATTAACGTGTAGTACTCTAATATTAATAAAAGAATAATATTTTTTTAATTTCATTAATTTATATAACAAGACAGTAGAATCTATACCACCACTGTATGATATTAAAACTGAATTGTTTTTATAAATATTAATTTTTTTTTTAAGTTTTCCATATAGTAAATATATTTATATTATAAAAATGCTTATTATTTTTTTTAAAAATTAGAACAATTTATAATTGTAAAAAAAAATTCTAAAACATAGACTATATATATAGCAAAAACATTCTATCTATATTTTTTAATATACAGTATCTATTTTTTAACGATACCCTTATGACCTAAATTCAATTAAAATTTATTACTATACGTCCGAGTGGACTTGAACCACTGACTTTCACTATGTCATAGTGATGCTCTACCATCTGAACTACGGACGTAATAATTTTATGATAAAACAAACAAAAATATATCGTTTATATTAAATCAAATTCATATTTTATTCAATAAAAATTACATAAAAAACTCTAATCAAATTTACATGTAACATATATATATATATGTAGAACTATATTTTATTTTAATTATTAACATATAGACGAATATAAAAAATATTTTTTTATATAGATACAATGCATATGAAAATAACAAATACATTCATATGTAATGACGTAACAATATATTACCTAGAATAATTCAAACGATTAATATAATTATCGTATATATATGTATATATAAATAAATATATTTCTAAATAATAAATTCGCATTACTATTTTTAATCTATTGTAATAGAATTATTTTTTAACTAAAAATATTATTTTTTTTATATTTTCTATTTAAGCAATTAAATATAACTTTTAAGTTATAAAATATAATTTATATTATATTAATAATTTAAAATATTAATTTACAAAATATTATATTCAAAATAAAAAAAATATATATATATCAAGTCTATACATATTTCAAGTCTATACTCTATATTTAACTATTACAAATCAAAATTTTTATTCTGTAAAATATATATTTTATATACATTTAAAAAACTGTTTAATATAAAAAATTAAATTATATTAATTAAATACGAAATATTCTTATTTATTTTTTTTAAATTTTATAATACTGTTTATATATTATTATATTAAGTTTATAAATTTCAAATTATTAGATTTTTATTTATTTACATACATAAACTTTTATCAATTTATAGAAATCAACACAAATGTTTTTTCCATAAACAGCTGAATATTTTATTATTTTAAATATTTTACTTAAGAATTATCTTGTAAAATAAAAAATTTATGCAAGTATCTCATCAAATATTAAATTTATAATATCAATAGATAATAAAACAAATTATTTCTTTAAAATAAACCTAAAAATTGAAACGAATTTTATGAATAAAACTAAACGGTTTAAAATAATACATATTTTGAATACTGAAAATCCTTTTCCAAAATCAGAATTGAATTTTAATTCTAGTTTTGAACTTTTAATTTCTGTTATGCTTTCAGCTCAAACTAAAGATAAAAGTGTAAATAATATTACTAATATTTTATACCCTATTGCAAATACACCTGAAAAATTTATAAAATTAGGAATTTTAAAATTAAAAAATCATTTAAAAAGTATAGGATTATACAATAAAAAAGCAGAAAATATCATTAATATATCTAAAACATTTATCAAAAAAAAATATAACTTTGTTCCCAATAAAAGATCTTTTTTAGAATCTCTTCCAGGAGTAGGAAGAAAAACAACAAATGTCGTATTAAGTACTTTATATAACATAAAAACTATAGCTGTAGATACGCATGTATTCAGAGTATCTAATAGAAGCCACTTTGCTTTAGGAAAAAATGTAAAAGAAGTTGAAAAAAAACTCATGAAAGTTGTTCCAAAACAATATATTCATAAAATACATCATTGGTTTGTACTTCATGGCCGTTATATTTGTAAGTCCAAAAAACCTATATGTAAAAAATGCTGTATTAAACATTATTGTGAATATAAAAAAAAAAATGAATAAATTCATTACATTTATATTTTTGTAATATATATATATGTATATCTTTAAATATTAGAAAACTATTTAAATATTCGTATCATTTTATTAATGCAATAAATTAACACATGTCTATGTCAAGATTCATAAACACATTCTCATATATTTCTACTACACATTTCGTTGGAATAAATATGATCATTATAGAAGTAATATTATTTTTACCAATTAAAACTACATTTTTTTATTACTGTCATCCCTACTTAAATCCTATTGTAGGTTCTAGAGTGTATGTTCCTTTTAAAAATAAAAAGTTAATTGGAATTATATCTAAAATTTATTTTAAGAAAGAAAAAAAAATTAATAATAATATAAAGTATATAACAAAAATTTTAGATAAACATTATGCAATAAGTAAAAAAATAATTAATGTATTACATTGGGCAGCTAAGTATTATCACTGTCCTATAGGAATATTAACATTTAACGTACTACCAAAGTTATATGATCAAAAAATAAAAAAAAAAATGATTTTTATTGGAAAATTACTACCAAAGGAAAATATTTCAATTTGAATAATTTGAAAAACGCTCCTAAACAAAAATATGCTATATCTATATTAAAAAACAATAACATAAAAAAAAATGATTATTATAATCATAAAATATATGAAAGTATTTTTTATAAACTACAAAAAAAAGGTTTATGCACTTTAAATATAAAACAATATAATTTATGTATATGGAAGAATAAATCAAAAGAACAATATATATATAAAAAATTAAAAAAAATTACGAAATTAATTTTAATAAAAATTCTCACTAGCAATTTAAACTACAAAATAATAGCATTGATTGGAATGAATTTTTTTTTAAAAATAGAAACATATTTAAAAATATTGAAATTAGTGATAATAAAAAAAAAACAAACTTTAATTCTAACTCCAAATATTAATACTTTATTTCAAATAGAATATTTTTTAAAAAAAAAAATCGATAGTCCAATAGACGTATATCATACAAAACTAAATAATAAACAAAAATATTATATTTTAGAAAAAGCTAAGATTGTTAAAAATATAATCATTATTTCTACAACAAACGGAATTTTTATTCCTTTTTGTAAACTAGGACTCATTATAATAGATCAAGAAAATAGTACTGATTATATAAAACAAAAACCATGTCATTATAATACAAAATTTATAGCTATGATTAGAGCTTATCAAGAAAATATTCCTATAATTCTTGAATCCATAACTCCAGATTTACTCACTTTAAAAAAATTGCATTCTAAAAAATATTCTTATTTTAACTTATATAGAAAAAATATTAAATATATACAAAAAACTACTAATATTATAGATATGAAAAAATCAAAGTGTTATGGAATTTTTACAACTGAAATTATAAAAAAAATATACTCTTCTTTAAAAAATCAAAAAACTACAATACTTATTATCTCAAAAAAAATGGTTTTTTTTTCTGTTTTAATATGCCTGCATTGTTCTCTAATTATGAAATGCGATACTTGTAACAATTTTTATAAATTAAACACCCTAAAAAAAGAATTATTTTGTCACAATTGTTTTTCTTTTATACAACAATTTGTTAAATGTATATACTGTCAATCTTACTGTTTACATATTTATAATATAAACAGAAAAAATATAAATAAATTGTTAAACATGACTTTCAAAAAAATAAGATTCTTATTTTTTAACTTAATAGATGAAAACTGTACAAAAAAAAGTTATTTAAATATTCTTCATTTAACTAAAAACAGCCCTAGAATAATTCTAATGTCAGATACATTAGAAAATTTATCTTTTATTTCAAATATTAAAAATATTATATTTTTTAATCTAGATTACTATTTTTACTACTATAAATTTCGTGCTATGGAATTTTTTAGTCATTTGTATATTAATTGTACATATAATGTTTCTGTCAGATTAAATAAAACAAACACATTTATTCCAACTTACTTTTCTAAAAATTGCTCACTTAACATATTAGTATATAAAGGTTTTTATTCTTTTATAAATCACTTAATAAAATTAAGAAAATATAATATATTACCACCATATACAACACACATTATACTTAAAATAACAAGTAATTTTTTAAAAAATGTACAATATGCAATATCATTAATAAATCATTTAATTGCAAACAATTTTAAAAAACTGAATGATTCTCTTTTAATAATGCCGTGTGCAATATCTTCAATTAATAAATTTACACAACAATATTCTTCTTCTATACTTTTACAGCATTATTGCAAAAACTTTTTAAATAGAATATTAAATTTTATTCTTTTATCAACAAAAAAAAAATTTTTACGTTATAAAATAAAAATTTTTATTTTAGTAGATCCTATAAAATATTGATAAATTCGCTTTTAAAAAAATGTAAATAATTAAAAAAAATCTAGTCATCAAATTAATTTAATTAATTTTCATTAATAAAAAATTAATACAATTATATAAATTTCTGATAAGATTAAATCTTATATATTTTATATATAATAATCATTAGTCACTAATTAAAATTTGAACTATTAAATAAAATAAATATTTATATTATAGGAATCAATTGTGCAAATAAATCAACTATTACAAGAACTAAAAAATAGAGGATTAATTTCTAAAATAGCTCATGAAAAAGAATTAATTCAAAACTTATCTAATAATAATTCTTTTAAAATATACTGTGGTTTTGATCCAACTTCTGATAGTCTCCATATTGGACATTTACTTCCTATGTTGTGCGTTAAATATTTTCAAGCTATGCGATGTATCCCAATAATTTTAATTGGAGGAGCAACTAGTATTATAGGCGATCCAAGTTTTAAAGATAAAGAAAGACGTTCTAATTTTAAAACTAAAACAAAACATCTATGGGAAAAAAAAATAACTAAACAAATCATAACATTTTTTAAAACAAAAAATAAAAACAATACAATTAAAATTTTAAATAACTTTGACTGGATAAACAATATTAATATTATAGATTTTTTAAGTATTATTGGAAAACAATTTTCAGTAAATAAAATGATAAAAAAAGAATCAGTCAAACAAAGAATTAAAAAATCAGAATCAGGAATTTCTTTTACAGAATTTTCTTATAGTTTACTTCAATCATATGACTTTCTATGGCTATTTAAAAATTATAAAGTTATCCTGCAAATAGGAGGATCAGATCAATGGGGAAATATTACTTCTGGAATTCATTTAATTAAAAATTTATATAAAAAAAATGTTTCTGGAATAACCGTCCCCTTACTTCTTAAATCTAATGGTCAAAAATTTGGAAAAACAGAAAAAGAAACTATTTGGTTAAATAAAAAAAAAACTACTCCTTACAAGTTTTATCAGTTTTGGTTAAACACACAAGATAAATACGTAATAAAATTTTTAAAACTATTTACATTAATAAATTTACATAAAATAAATAAAATAGAAAAGAAAATTATAAACAAAAATGTGATTTTAAAAATAAAAAAAATATTGGCAAGTTACATTACTGCATTAATACACGGAAAATATAATTTGTTATCAGCACAACGAATTACTAACTACTTATTTTCTGAATCTTATTTACAAGTTTTTGAAACTGATTTTCAACAATTAAAAATTGATGGAATTCCATCTATATTAATAGAAAAAGAAACTAATTTGCAAAAAGTATTATTAACTTCCAATTTATCTTCTTCTAAACGTCAATCTAGATATTTAATAAAAAATAAATCTATTAGAATAAACAAAAAACTACAAAAAAATGTTCACTACGAGTTATCTAGAAACGATAGGATATTTAACAAATATACAATTTTGAGTAAAGGAAAAAAAACCCATTGTTTATTATTTTGGAAAAAATAATTATATATATATATATTTGTATAAAAAAACATTTTATGAATAAAACATCTATATATTGAAACTTTCTCCACATCCGCAACGGTGTAATTCTTTAGAATTATAAAAAGTAAAATTTCTATTTATTCCGTTCTTAATATAGTCAATAGTAATTCCATCTAAAAATTTAACATCTTTTTTTAATACATAAATATTCATATTTTTATGTATAAATATAACATGATTTATATCATTTCTTTTATAATACACTTCTATCCCATAACGAAACCCAGCGCATCCAGATTTTTTTAAAAAAAATTTTATATTTTTCTCTTTATTATTACATAATAAACGATATATTTGCATTGTCGCATTATTAGTTATAATTATTCCTAACCAATCTCCATATTTAGGAACAAAAATACTTTTTTTATTGAATGTCATTTTTTACCTTTTTTTTTATAAAATATTTATATAAATATTGCATAAATACTAAATTACTAAAAAAAATATTATATGCTACTTTTTTTATGAATAAAAAATAATTTCTTGATTTATATATGAATTTATTATGAATAACTTTATGCAAAAAATTTGTAAATTATTTTCTATAAATTTTATATTTATAAAATAAAAAATGAAAAATATAAATAATTTAATATAATAATGCATATGTTTTAAAAAAAAACAATCTAAAAAATATTTTAAAAAAATTATTTTCTTTTTTAAAATTATTAAAGTGTTGCACAATCTATTATATAAAACATTAATTAATAAATATATATTTCCTATACTTTAATAATTAATTAAAATATAAAACTATTCAAAAACATAATTTTATTATAAATAACGTCTTTATATCAACATTATAAAACTAATATTACTTACATTTATATATTCTTTATTAAGATAAAAATAAAAAAACATCATTAATTACTTATTTATACCGTATTAATACTTAAACTACAAATTTTATAAATATAAAATATTTTTCTATATAAAATTTCGATATTTATTAAAAATGATTTATAAAAACCACTAATTATAAACAAGAAACTCAAGTGTTAATAACTATTCATTATACATCTATAACAATCAAAAAAAAATAAACTAATTCTTAAAACAAAATTATCAATTTTAAATTAATGTACTTAACATACTTGAAAATTATTTCAAAAAAAATAAAAATATATTGTTATAATAAATTATTATTTTAAACTATTTGTTGTTATTAAATCTATTTAAAAGAATAATACATCACTAAATATGGCTATTTAGATATATAAATGTGTATGTTGTACCTTTAATGCAAATAATTAACCCTATAAAATTATTTATTTACCAAAAAATAAAAAATTCATTCTATTTTTTACATATAAATAAAATTAACTAATATTACTTGTTTTTAAAAATGTTACACATTTCTATATAAAAAATTAACATTATTATAATAAAATAATTATCAATATCAATATTAATAATTTATATGTACTACATATAATTAATTGTAAAACATGTTCTATATTTAACATTTTAAAAGTATATATATATTACTTATAATACACTTATCTTAGAGATAAACATGAAAAAAACAGATGAACTACGTACTATACGAATTGATCCATTAATAACTCCAGCTGAGTTAGCTAAACGTTATACTATAACTTCATCTATTATGGACAATGTTATACAAACTCGAAAAAACATCGCTAATATTATTAGAGGAAAAGATAAACGATTATTAGTTATCATCGGACCATGTTCTCTACACGATCCTATAGCAGCAATTGAATATGCTACTAATCTTTGCAAATTAAGAAAAAAATTTCATGAAAGATTAGAAATAATTATGAGAACATATTTTGAAAAACCTAGAACTGTTGTAGGATGGAAGGGATTAATTTCTGATCCTTACCTAGATGGAAGTATGAAAGTCAACGACGGATTGAGTATTGCTCGAAAACTATTACTTGACATAAATTCTCTAGGAATGCCAGCTGCAACAGAATTTTTAGATATGGTCATAGGACAATTTATTGCAGACTTAATTAGTTGGGGAGCAATAGGAGCGAGAACAACAGAAAGTCAAATTCATCGAGAAATGGCTTCAGCTTTATCTTGTCCAGTAGGATTTAAAAATGGAACAGATGGTAACATAAGAATAGCTATTGATGCTATTCGTGCTACACAAGTTAAGCATCTTTTCTTAGCTCCGAATAAACATGGTCAAATGTGTATTAATCATACTAGCGGAAACCCGTTTGGACATCTGATTATGCGAGGTGGAACGATGCCTAACTATCATTCCGAAAATATCACGCAAGCGGTTAAATATTTAAAAAAATTTAATTTACCAGAACACTTAATGATAGATTTTAGTCACGGTAATTGTCTAAAACAACATTTGAGACAAATTGACGTATGCGAATCAGTGACTAGACAAATAAAAACAGGATCAAAGTCTATAATAGGTGTTATGATTGAAAGTTTTTTAAAAGAAGGATCTCAATCTCTAAAACCAAAAAATCAATTAGTATATGGACAATCTATTACTGATCCATGTCTAAATTGGAAAGATAGCGAACTTATTATAAATAAATTAGCGGAATCAGTTGATAATCGTTTTTAATAATACAACCAGTCAATGTTTTAAAAAATTGACTGGTTTTTTATAAAGATAAGATCCTCATATATTTCTATAAAAAATTTATTTTTTTTACACAAAACTAAATGTTTAATGTTATATTTAAATAAATTTAAAAATTAATCTTTTACTTTTTATGCTATTTTTATAATTATGTAAAATATTTATTTCATATAATAATTACATTTCTTTCATTAAGGATGAAAGATGCTTACTATTACTTTTTTTGATAAGAAAAAAAAAATATATAAAAAACCTATTTCTGTTAAAGAACTAATTCAAGATTACAATAAAAAAATTTATAATGTATGTGTGGCCGCTTTAATAAATAATAAAATTAAAGATTTAAATCATCTTATTAAAGAGGATTCTACTGTAAAGTTTATTAAAATCTATGATTCGGAATCAATTTACATAATACGAAATTCTTGTTTACAATTACTCACTTACGCAATAAAAAAATTGTGGCTAGATTCTAAAATAGCTGAAGGAAAAATAACTAAAAATGGTTTTTTTTGTGACATAGAATTAAACAAGTTTTTAACTAAACATGATATCATCACCATTGAAACCAAAATGAAAAAAATAGTACAAAACGGTTATGATATAAAAAAAAAAAATGTAAAAGTAAAAAAAGCTATAGAACTATTTACAATAGCAAAAGAAAACTACAAAGTTAATATGTTAAAAACTTTAAGCAGCAAAAACGAAAATATAAACTTATACTATCATGAATCTTATTTTGATATAGCTTTATCCCCTCAAGTACCAAATATACAATTTTGTAATCACTTTAAAATTCAAAAAATTTCTGGAGCTTATTGGAAAGGAAATAAAAACAATAAAATGCTTCAAAGAATATATGTTACTGCATGGGAATCAAATAAAAAACTACAACAATTTTTGCAAAAAATTATTTTTCTAGAAAAAAGAGACCATAGAAAAATAAACAAAAGATTAAATCTCTATCATATACAAAAAGAATCTCCTGGAATGGTCTTTTGGCATAACAACGGATTTATTATCTATAAAGAACTAAAACAATTTATACGTCTTAAACTAAAAAAATATTTTTATGAAGAAGTACATACACCTATTGTAATTAATCAATCTATGTGGGAAAAAAGCGGCCATTTAGATTACTATAAAGAATCTATTTTTCATACTTCTTCTGAAAATCAAAGTTATTGTTTAAAACCTATGAACTGTCCAGCACACGTGCAAATATTTAATCAAAAGTTGGTTTCATATAAAAACTTACCTATCAGATTAGCTGAATTCGGATGTTGTCACCGAAAAGAATCTTCAGGCTCATTACACGGACTACTAAGAATTAGAAGTTTTACCCAAGATGACGCTCATATTTTTTGTAGTATTAATCAAGTACAATCAGAAATCAATAATTGTATTAAAATGATGTTTGATATTTATAATATTTTTAAGTTCAAGAAGATAAATATTAACCTGTCTACACGTCCCAAAAACCGCATCGGAAATGATTTAATTTGGGATCAAGCAGAAAAAGATTTAAAATCTGTACTGCATGATAATAACATTGATTATTATCATAATGTAGGAGAAGGTGCTTTTTATGGACCAAAAATTGAGTTTACTTTACAAGATTCATTAGATAGACTATGGCAATGCGGAACTATACAACTAGACTTTTATTTACCAAAACGATTAAATGCAACGTATATAGACAAAAAAAATACAAAAAAACATCCAGTAATTATTCATCGAGCTATATTAGGATCTATTGAACGTTTTATAGGAATTTTACTAGAAGAATATGTGGGAAAATTACCAACTTGGTTATCTCCTATTCAAGTAGTTTTACTCACAGTTCATAGTAAAAATTCAGAATATGCTTATTCTTTAGAAAAAAAATTAACACAATCAAATATAAGAACAAAATGTGATACTAGAAATGAAAATATTAGCACTAAAATTAAAGAACATATAATATGTTATACTCCTTATATAATAATTATTGGAGACAAAGAAGAAAATTCTTCTACTATTACAGTGAGAACACGATTAGGAAGAAATATATACAGCATATGTTTTAACAATTTCATTAATGCTTTAATTAAAGAAATTAAAACTCATTCTAACACTGAATTGGAGGTATAAAATATTAAAGTTATAAAAAAACACACATTAAAACGTCCTAATCGAATTAATAACGAAATAAGGGCTAAAGAAGTACGTCTTTCAGATGTTTCAGGAAAACCTATAGGAATAGTAAGCTTAAAAACAGCTTTGCTTCAAGCTGAAAAAGTTAATATGGATTTAGTTGAAATAAGCCCTAATGCTAATCCTCCAGTTTGTAAAATAATGAATTATGGAAAATTCCTATATAAAAAAAACAAATCTTACAAAGAACAAAAAAAAAGACAAAAGACTATACAAATAAAAGAAGTAAAATTTCGTCCAAGTACAGACATTGGAGACTATAATGTAAAAATACGAAATTTAACACGATTCCTAAATGAAGGAAATAAGGTAAAAATAACCTTACGTTTTAGGGGAAGAGAAATGGCTCATCAAGAAATTGGTCTAAATCTTTTATTAAAAGTTAAAAATGATTTATCTAATTTATCAGTAGTTGATTTTTTCCCTTCTAAAATAGAAGGAAGACAAATGATTATGTTTCTTTCTCCTAAAAAATAAACTTTAAGCTTAAAATTTAAATTTTAAATAACGTATTTTATAACTTACAATTTTATACAAGATATAAATATTATGCAAAAAATAAAAACTGTACGCGGTGTTTCTAAAAGATTTAAAAAAACAGCTTCTGGAAAATTCAAAAGAAAAAAATCAAATCTTCAACATATTTTGACAAAAAAAACAACTAATTATAAACGTAAAATTAGATCTAAATCAATAGTTTCTAAAAATGATATTTCTAAAATAAAATTTTGCTTACCTTACGTTTAATTTTTTAAATATAAAATATTTAAACTTTACTAATAAAAAAAAGGAAAATATTTATGGTTCACGTAAAACGTGGAACTACTTCAAGTGCCCGACACAAAAAAATATTAAAAAAAGCTAAAGGATACTACGGAGCTAGATCTAAAGTTTATAGAGTAGCAAATCAGGCTGTAATAAAAGCAGGACAATATTCTTATAGAGATCGCCGCCAAAAAAAACGACAATTCAGAAAACTATGGATTGTTCGGATTAATGCTGCTGTTCGAAATAATAACATTTCTTATAATAAATTTATATTTGGATTAAAAAATTCTGGTCTAAATTTAAATAGAAAAATGCTATCAGAAATATCAATTAACGATCCTTTAACTTTTAAAAAAATAGTTAACCAATCTCAAACAATAATAAGTTAATTAATTGAATTTAAAATATGGTATAAAAAAAAATTTAAAAAATATCTTATACAAAATATTTCTATACGTAATGTATCTCTTTTAAAACATTTGAAATCTACTATACAAAGAATATAACCTATAATATAAACACTTATTTTTAATTTTTTAAAAAAATAAAAAGCTTCCTAAAAGGAAGCTTTTCACTCATAAACTATATGATATATTTATATATAATGATTTTAAGTAATTAAGTAGGAATTATAATACAATGCTAAAATTAGTTACTTTAATAAAAAAAGCTATACACTCATTTAAAAATGCAAAAACAATACTTCATTTAGAGAATTCTAGAATATTTTTTTTAGGAAAAAAAGGAGAAATTACAAAATATATACATATCTTGTTATCTCTTCCATTAAAAAAAAGGAAAAAAAAATTTATTATCATAAATAAATCAAAAAATATGCTCTTAAAAATAATAAAAATAAAAAGAGAAAAATTAAATTTAAACCAAATACTGTTAAAAATAAAACAAGAAAAAATAGACGTTTCTTTACCTGGAACAAGAATTAATAACGGAGCGTTTCATCCTATTACAGAATCAATCAATATAATCAAAAGTTTTTTTTTTAAATTAGGATTTAATACTGCTTCAGGACCTGAAGTGGAAGACGACTATTATAATTTTGATGCTTTAAACATATGGAAACATCATCCATCTAGAACTAATCAAGATACCTTTTGGTTTAACTCTAAAAAATTACTTAGAACTCAAACATCTAGTTCTCAAATGCGTATTATGAAGAAAAATAGACCACCAATTAGAACTATCGTTCCAGGAAAGGTTTATAGAAATGATTATGATCGAACACATTCTCCAATGTTTCATCAAATAGAAGGAATTATCATAGAAGAACATATTAACTTTTCTAACTTAAAATGGTTAATGAATGAATTTCTCTGTTTTTTTTTTCAAAAAAAAATTAGTATTAAATTTAGAAACTCATACTTTCCATTTACTGTTTTGTCAGCAGAAATAGATATACAAACTCATCATACAAAATGGCTGGAAGTACTAGGTTGCGGAATAATACATCCGGATATTTTAACTAAATCTGGAATTAATCCAAAAAAATACACAGGATGTGCTTTTGGATTAGGAGTAGAAAGAATTACTATGTTAAAATATGAAATAGATGACTTACGTTCTTTTTTTGAAAACAATCTTCAATTTCTCCAACAATTTAAATAAAATAGGATATTTTATGAAATTTAGCGAATCTTGGTTTCGAGAATGGATTAATCCTCAAATAGATACATCTACTCTTTGTAATCAACTGACAGAAATAGGATTTGAAGCAAATATATATAACCCTATTTTTCTTAATGATTTTCATAACATTATCACAGGAAAAATTATAAATGAATTAAAAGTAAAAAAAAAAAATAAATTAAAATATTTTAATGTTGATATCGGTAGAAATAAATCAATTATTGCATATAGTATATTAGATGATATCTATATCGGGAAAACAGTAGCAATAGCAACAAAAAAATCTGTATTAACTAAAAAACTAACAATAAAGAAAATTCTAATTGCTAAAAATATTTATTCAGAAGGAAAAATTTGTACTTTTTTAGATTTAGGAATTGATAGCTCAAAAAAAGAAATTATTGAAATATCTTCTCAATATCCACTTGGAACAGATATAAAAAAAATTTTTTCACATTTTTTTCCGATAATTAACGTACTTGCTACACCAAACCGTTCATATGGATTAAGCTTATTCACTTTAGCAAAAGAAATAGCAGTAATAAATAATTTAAGTTTGCCATTTATTAAAATAAAAAATACAAAAAAAAATCAAAAAAACAAAATAAATATAAATATAGAAAAAAATTTACAACATGTTGTTAAATATTGTGGAAAAAAAATAAAAAACATAAATTTAAAAAAAGAAACTCCATTTTGGCTAAAAGAAAGACTTAGATTTTCTGAAATTTTACCTAAAAAAAATATTTTAGACAACATTATTAACTATGTTTATATCGAATTAGGACAACCAGTTCATATCATAAATTCTTCGCTAATAAAAAATGAATTATTTATTCGACATCCTAAAAAAAAAGAAATAAAAAAATTGCATGCAGAAAAAAAAATTATTCTTTCAAAAACATCTATAGTCGTATCTAATGCAAAAAACATATTGTCATTAGGAAACAATCTAAATGAAAACACATTTCATATGCAAAAAAGATCTACAAATATATTTATAGGATCTATCTTTTTAAAACCATATTCTTCATTTCATAATTTAAATAAAAACGACATCTTTTCACAAAACAACTACCGTATATATGAATATAGCACCGACTACGGATTACAAACTAAATTAATCAACTATACTAGTTCATTAATAGTTAATTTATGTGACGGTATAGAACAATCAATAAATTTAAGTCATAACAATACCATTCATTACGAACGTATTAAAATAAACATACAATTAAAAAACTTCAATAAATTATTAGGCTGTCATATACAAAAAAATGTTATATTTAAAATTTTACAAAAAATAGGGTATGAAATACTTCAAAATGATAAAACAATAACTGTTATAGTTCCAAACTGGCGATATGATATAAAAATAGAAGAACATGTTATAGAAGATTTTTTGCGAATATATGGATATAAAAAAATTGATTATTTACCTATTAAATATCATACGTATAAAAGTCAAAAAAACTGTAAAAAGTTTAATTTACACAGAATTAAATATCTTTTGATAGATAAAGGATATTATGAAGTAATAACATACGGATTTGTTGATCCTAATATGCAAAATCTTTTTTTTACAAACAATAATTACTTAACAATAAAAAACCCAATCTCTAAAGAACTATCTACTATGAGACAATCAATGTGGATAGGATTATTATCTTCGATCGAATATAATCAAAATCGCCAAAATCATTCTCTACGATTTTTCGAAAGTGGAATTTGTTTCATAAAAGAAAACACAAAAGAATTAAAAGTAAAAGAAATACATGTTCTATCTGGCGCTATTAATGGATTATTCTATCCTACTAACTGGGATGGAAAAAATAGAACATATAACTTTTATGACTTAAAAGGAGATGTAGAATCTATTTTAGAATTATGTGTTAATATGAAAAAAATAGAATTTTTACCTGCTAAAATAACAGGATTACATGCTGGAAAAAGTGCTTATATATACATTAATAAAACTATTATTGGAAAAATTGGCGAATTAGATCCTCGAATAAGTAAACAATTTAATTTAAAAAATTCAACTGTTTTATTTGAATTGTTTTTAGATAAAATAAAAGAAAAAAAAACAAAAGTTATTCATGCAATATCTCAATATCCTACTATTCAAAGAGATATATCTATAATGTTACCTATGTTCACTTTATCAAGCAATATTATTAAAACTTGTATTAAAATAATAGATAATAATTTAACAAAAATACATATAACTGATGTCTACTATGGAAATCATATTCAAAAAAATAAAAAAAGTTTAACAATAAAATTTATATTTCAACATTATAAAAAAACGTATACTAATCGTGAAATTGATACAATTATTAATAATTGTATACATATTTTAGAAAAAAAATATAAAGCAAGTCTCAGACAGATATAAAATAATTTAATCATTTTCTATAAAAAATAACTAAATTAAATTATTTTAAATGTAAATTTCCACATATTTACTTACACTCTATACATATTTTTCATCCGTTGTTTAAAACAAAACTATTTATATGCTAAAATTTTATCTACAACAGCTATTGCACAGCTTATATTTATTTATATTTTGTATTTACTTTAATTTTTATATTAAATATAAATTTTTAATTTCAAATGTATACATTCATATTTTAATTAAAATTTATAAAAAACAGTATTCATGGAAAAAAACCTCAATATATAAAAATTGTTTTAATTAAAAATATTTAAATAAAAATTTCTATTTAAAATTTAAAAAATAAATAGTTTTTTACTTATTAATCAATATATATATATTGTTTTTTATATTCAATAAATAATATGAATCTATACTAGATAAATAATTAAATTGAAATATATATTTGTACAAATATAATTGATAACTAATACAGTCTAGTAAAACTCTACAATATCATATTATTTGTTATTTTTAATAATTGTTCAAACAAAATTCAATTTTTGATTTTGAAATAATCTAAAAAATTAATAAATGACTATATAATAGTTAATAACTTATTATTAACTTAACAATAAATTATGTAATATTAACATTTATAATTTTAAAAAATAGTAAACCGTTTTCTTATTAATTATATGTAACATTAAAAATTAAAAAAAAGAAAAATTAACTACACTATTTAGAAAAACAAATATAAAATTTAAAAGAGATAATCTATTCGTCTTAATTTCTATATTTTTATCATTTACTAACACTTTTTTAAAAAAATAGTCTACTAAATTGGTCAATTTGTTCAATAAAAAAAAGAAAGATTTATATTTTTTTTCATTTTTTAAAAAAGTTATTTTATTTTTAATAAATATGAAATACTTATATAAAACTCTTTCTTGTTTATTTTCCAATAAAAAAAATTTTATTTTTTTTGAAATTAGAATACTATTCTTCTTTAATATTTTGTTTAACCTTTTGTATAAATTTATTAATTGAATGAATTGTTTAGAACAATAAATATTATTTATAAAATTTATTTTATTATTAATACTAACAAAATTAATATCATTTCCAAAAATAACAGAATTAATTACAGACTTATTATAATTCTTATTTACATAAAAATTAAAGATTCTATCCAATAAAAAGTTTTTTACTTTTATCATAACTCTATTATGAACTGCATCATTAACCTTATATAAAGAAACTGCAGTACTTATTAAATTATCGATGTTAATATCTAACTTTTTTTTTAATATAATTAAAATTAAACCTATTGAAGATCTTCTCATACCGAATGGATCCCCACTACTACTTACTCTACTGTTTGCAATAAACATTCCTGTAAGCATATCTATTTTGTCAGCAATAGCTAAGTTACACGATATGTCACTATCAGGAACGTCTTCCTCTATGTTAATGTTATCGTACTGTTCTTTTATAGCTAAAGATACCTTTCTATTTTCTCCATCTAACAAAGCATAAATACTACCTATTTTTCCTTGCATTTTTGGAAATTCTCTTACAACATTAGTTACTAAATCACATTTAGAAAGTTTAGCAGCCTGTATAGATAGAACATTATTTTTATTAGTTAATCTACATACATATTTTACTAATCTAATAATTCTTTTGCTTCGATCTAATAAAGAACCTAAAGACGTATGAAAAATGATATTTTTTAAATCTGCAAAACATTTTTTTAATTTTCTTTTGCGGTCAACAGAGAAAAAAAACTGAGCGTCTGAAAGTCTAGCAATTATTACTTTTTCATTACCATTCACTATACCACGTGAACATTTAGGAGAAATGTTAGAAACTAATAAAAATTTATTTATTAAATTGTTATTTTTATCGAATATAGGAAAAAATTTTTGATCTCTTTCCATTATATGGGTGATAATTTCAGAAGGAATAGATAAAAACCTCTTTGGAAAAGAAGCAATTAACACTTTAGGCCATTCTACTAAAGAAGTTACTTCTTCTAATAATTTTTTAGAAAATTTTACAATACCACCAATTAAATCAGCTTTCTTTTTTAAATCTTTTAAAATTACATCTTTTCTAACATAATGATTTACTAGTACCTGTCCTTTTTTCTCTAAAATTAATGGATATTCTTTTGCTTCTATAACTGAAATTACTCTTTTATTCATATAAAAATGTCCAAACGTCAATCTGTTAGATTGCATTCCAAAAATATTTACTAAAATATTTTTTTCATCTAATAACACCAACAGGTTTCTCACAGGACGTATAAATTTTATACTCTTGTTATTCCAACTCATTATAGTTGATTTTAAAGTTAATTTTTTTAGAGAAATTAAAACTATTTTAGAAAATATAAATTCTATATATTCATTTTTATTATTTTCAATATATTCACTATTGGTATATAATTGTTTTTTATATTTTTTATAGTTTTCTAAATCAGAATAATGGTATTGTACTTTTTTTTCATTTTCTTTAATTGTTTTTTTATTTTTAAAAAAAAATAATTTTTTATTTATTCTCTGTTTTTTTTTTAATTCTATAGAAAAATTATTTATTCCATTTACTTTTATAGCTAATCTTCTAGGAGAAGAAAACCATTCTACATTTTTATACTTAATTTTATAAAAAATTAATTCATTAACTACTAATTTAGAAAATAGTTTTGATAAACCAAACAAATTTTTTGCCGGTAGTTCTTCAGTAATTAATTCTACTAATAATGTTTTTTTTTTCATTATTTTTCACTGTTTCAAGTACTTATGTAATTAGAGTATTTTCTCTAAGAAAATAAATATTCGCTATTTTTTTTGAAAAACTTCGTATTTTTAAAATATAATTTTGCCTTTCTGTTACAGATATAACTTTTTTTGCATCTAACAAATTAAAATTATGAATTGCATGTAAAAGATTTTCATATGCAGGAATAATTAATGGATTTTTTAAATTTAATAAACGTTCCGTCTCTTTTAAATACATTTCAAATAAACAAAATAAAGTATTCGTATCAGAATATTTAAAATTATACATTGATTGTTCTTTTTCATTAACTAAAAATAATTCTTTGTAAGTATATACTTTCTTATGCTTTGATAAACCCCATACTATATCGTATACATTATCAATATTTTGTATATGCATGCATAATCGTTCTAAACCATAAGTAATTTCAACAGCAACAGGATCACATTCAACGCCTCCTACTTGCTGAAAATAAGTAAACTGAAAAACTTCCATGCCATTAATCCATACTTCCCATCCAATTCCTGAAGCACCTAAAGTCGGATTTTCCCAATTATCTTCTACAAAACGTATATCTTGTTCTGTACTATGTATATTCAATTGTTTTAAAGAATTTAAAAATAAATCTTGAATATTATTTGGGGCAGGTTTTATTATAATTTGAAATTGATAATAATGTTGTAATCTGTTTGGATTTTTCCCAAATCTTCCATCAGAAGGACGTCGGGATGCTTGTACATACGCTCTAGAAAAAGATTTTTTTCCTATACTATTAAAAAACGTTTCAGGATGAAAAGTTCCAGCTCCTACTGGAAGATCTAATGGTTCAATAATAACGCAACCTTTACTGCTCCAATATTTCTTTAAAATGTTTATTATACTAATAAATGTAATATTTTCAAATTCTTTCATTAAAAATCCAACGTTATTTATTCTGTTAACACTACTTACAGTTTAGTAGAAAAACCCTATTTTATATATAACTCATTGTAACAAAATATCATTTTTTATTTTTTTTAAAAAACTTTTTTATTTTTCTTTAAATTAAAAATAAAAATTTAAAATTTCTTCTAATATAAATATATATATCACTTTATAAGTTCTAATTAATTTCAAATTTTTATGATATTAAATAGTAATTAGTAACAAAAATATTTATAAACATTCAATATTATCTTTTTTGTTCAAAAATTTACTTAAAACTTAACGATTAAATTTAACCAAACGTTATTTGAATGAATTTAGTCTTAATAAAATTTCTGATTAAATTTACCTAATAAAATATTTTGTTTTTAGATTTATTAAATAAACGTTTACATTTTGAATCCGTTATTCAAAACGCTAACAATGATTTTATTATTATATTTTTTTTAAAAAATATTTAAAACATTTAAAATATTTTATTAAATCTCCAAACAATTTTTTTATTTTACGTTACAATACTAATCTAGTTATTAATAAATACAGGTAAAAATTAATGAAATATATTGGAGCTCATTTTAGTACATCTGGAGGAATTGATAAAGCAGTATTTAGAGCAAAACTACTTGAATCTACTGCATTTTCATTTTTTACTAAAAATCAACTTCGTTGGAATTCTCCTAATCTAGATAAAAAAACAATACTAAAATTTAAATCAGCGTGTGATATATGCGAGTTTTCTAATAAATACATAATTCCTCATGCTAGTTATTTAATTAATTTAGGAAACCCTGATACTCAGTTACTACAAAAGTCAAGAATAGCTTTTTTAGACGAAATTAATCGATGTCAAAAACTAGGATTATGTTTATTAAACTTTCATCCTGGAAATCATCTAAAAAAAATTTCTGAAAAAAATTGTCTTAAATTAATATCCTCATCCATTAATTATGCATTAAAAAAAACAAAATCAGTTAATCTGGTAATAGAAAATACAGCTGGACAAGGAAGTTCTGTTGGGTATAAATTTGAACATATTGCTAATATAATTAAAAATACACATGATAAATCTAGAATAGGTGTTTGTCTTGATACATGTCATTTATTTTCCGCTGGATATGACATTCGAACAAAAGAGTCTTTTAAAAAAACATTTTTATTGTTTGAAAAAATAATTGGATTAAAATATCTAAAAGCAATGCACTTAAATGATTCTAAAACTATGTTTAATAGTCGCATAGATAGACATCATAATTTAGGTTTAGGAAATATAGGAAATAAAACTTTTTCTTATATAATGAATGATTCTCGATTTAATAATATCCCTTTAATACTAGAAACTAGTAATAAAAATTTATGGAGCAAAGAAATAAATTGGTTAAAATCTATATGTAAAAATTATTAATATAATTTTTATAAATAAATTATTGTTTTTAGTGTAAATATATAATATTATTTATTTTATATAGAAATTCTAACTGTTCGATATAAACTATAAATTATATATTTTTTTATATTTAATAAAATTTACATATTAAGGAAAATATTTGTGAAAAATTATACATTTAGTGTTAACGCCATGTATAGAAAAAAAAGGGGAACTAACAACAGTAGAAAAATAAGATTAAAAAATAAATTTCCATCTGTAATATATGGTCATGAACCCCGTATTTCTATACCTATTACATTAGACCACGATACTGTTTTTCATTTACAAAAAAATAAAAACTTTTATTTAAAAAATATAAAAATAAAAATAAATTTAGATGTTTATTTTGTAAAAATAAAAAACGTACAATGGCATCCATTTAAACAAAAATTATTGCATATAGACTTCATTATTATTAATAATAATACTATTATTTAACTAATTATTTATATTGCATTTTCCAAATATAGTGAAAAATATTTACTAAATACATTTATATAATAATATTGTATATTAAATTCTTCAAAACATTTAGTTCTGGATAATATTGTAATTGAAAAATGCTAATAGTCAAAAGTAGACATGAAATAATCAACAAAAAAAATGTTTTGTTTATATATCTATTTAACCATAATCTGTTTGTACTAAATTCTTCTCTCCACCATTTCCACAATAAAACTATTATTATCCAAGCTAATATTGGAACAGATAACATTAACCATTTAAATAAACTATTTTGCTTAATTTTTGGACTATTTATAACTATACTTGTTATAATTCCAGGAAAAAAATATATTATAGGCCACAATATACATGCAAATAAATTAGGGATTAAAAATGTTTTTATTGGAACCTTTAACATTCCAGAAAGGACAGGAATTATAGGTCTAGTAAATCCTAAAAGTTTTCCAAAAAATATGCTTGGTACACTATATTTATTTAATGCATATATTGCTTTAACTACAATAGAATTATATTTCTTAAATAGATGACAACGTATTATCCAATTAGAACATAAAAATCCTAAATAATACGATAACCAATCTCCTAGCAAACAACCTGAAGTACTAGAAATCCATGCATAATAGAAATTTATTTTTTTACTCCCTATAAAAGTACCTAGTATAGACATTAAAATCATTCCAGGAAGAAATGATCCTATTATTATAAAAGATTCTAAAAAAGAAATAAGTGAAATAAAAATTAAAATATATTCAGAATGTTCAGAAGTAATATACGAGAACCAGTGTATCATAAATTTTATCTTTATCTTTTATTTTTTTGACATTTCTATAATATAGAACAAAAGACTACTCCAATTCAAATAAATAACAATTTTATTTACAAAAAAAAATTTATTAAATAAAAAATGTTTAACAACTATACTATTAAATTTACTTACATCACATAAATCTTTGTTGAGATATATTATATTATGCTCTCATATAAAAAAAAAATCGTAAAAAATTTGGACAACACTTTTTAATTGATAAAAATATTATTAAGAAAATAATATCTTTTCTAAAAATAAAAAAAGAAGAACAAATAATAGAAATAGGACCAGGATTAGGCGCTTTAACTATTCCAGTTAGTAAATTATTAAAAAAAATGATAGTTATTGAAATAGATAAAGAATTATGCAAAAAAATGGAAAATAATCGTAAACTTAATAATGTAATAATTTTTAATGAAAATGCAATTAATTTTAATTTTGTTAAAATTAAAAAAAATAGGGATAGTTTACTTAGAATATTTGGCAATCTACCATATAATGTTTCTATTCCAATAATCTTTTCTTTATTTAAACATCATCATATTATTCAAGATATGCATTTTATGTTACAAAAGGAAGTAGTTCTTAGACTAGTAGCAACATTAGGATCTAAGTTTTATAATCGACTAACTGTCGTATCACAATTTTATTTTAAAATAAAAATCCTTGAAAACGTTTCCCCAAATTCTTTTAAACCAATTCCAAAAGTAGATTCTTGTTTTGTTTCTTTTAAAAAAAAAAATGATAATCTGTGTTCAAAATACGATGTCAATACTTTAAGCTATATAACAAAAGTTGCTTTTAATCAAAGAAGAAAAACTATTTGTAATAGCTTATCTTCTTTATTTCCAAAAGAAAAATTAATTAAATTAGGAATAAATCCTTTACTACGTGCTCAAAATTTATCAATTAGCCAATATTGTTTATTATCTAAACACTTAAATTTTTAAAAAATAATAAAATCTATTACAATATTTAAAAAAGTAATATTTGTTATTTGCTATAAATTTGGTAAAATATTTACCTTATTGATAATATCATTCATTTAGGTGAACTATGAGTACATATTTTGTTGGAGATATACATGGATGTTATAGAGAATTAGTTTTATTATTAAAAAAAATAAAGTTTTGTCCAAAAAAAGATGAATTGTGGTCTACAGGAGATTTAGTAGGACGTGGTAAATACTCTTTAGAAGTTCTTCGTTATTTATTTTCTTTAGGAAAATCAGTAAAAATTGTGTTAGGTAACCACGATTTAAATCTAATTTTAGCTTACAAAAATAGAAAATATATGAAAAACTATATGAATCAAATTTTTAATGCTCCGGATCATTCGAAATTAATTTCATGGTTAAGAAAAAAACCTATAGCACGAATAAATGAAAAAAAAAAATTTATTTTATCACATGCTGGAATTTATCCACAATGGAATTTGCAAAAAATAAAACTATATACTCAAAAAATTAAAAACATGTTAATAAAAAATAATTTTTTTAATATTTTAGAAATAATTAGAGGTAATAATTCAACTACTTGGAAAGAAACGAATTCTTCTATAGAAAAAATTAAATTTATAATCAACGCTTTTACTAGAATGAGATTTTGCTTCAAAGATGGAACTTTAGAACTCAATAGCAAAAAAAATCCAAAACTTATAAAAAATACGAATTTAATTCCTTGGTTCAATATAAATAACTCTAATTTAAAAAATTTTACTATAATATTTGGACATTGGTCTTCCTTAAATGGAAAAGGAACTCCAAAAAAAATTATCGCGTTAGATACTGGCTGTTGTTGGGGGGGGTCATTGTCAGTATTAAAATGGGAAGAAAACAAAATATACAAACAAAATTTTTTAAAATAAATTAAATTTTTTTATTATTATAAAAAAAAATATTTATCTTTCCAATATAGTAAATGTATAGGAAAAAAAATTAAGCTTGTCTTTTTGTTTCATAAAAAATGTTTGACTCCATTCCGATTTATCTAAAATAGGAAAAAACGTATCTCCATGAAAACATGTGTTCAAACAAGTTAAATATATTTTTTTAGACCATGGTAACATAGAATGATATATAGAACTTCCTCCAATGATTACTAACTCTAGATCTAATATTTTACTGATTTTTAAACCCTCTTCTATTGAAGTGATAGAAATAACATTTTTATGAAAATAAGTTTTTTTTTTACTTAATATTAGATTCACTCTCATCGGAAGAGGTGTTCCAATTGATTCCCACGTCAATCTTCCCATTAAAACAACTTTTTTGATAGTATTTTTTTTAAACCAAAATAAATCGTTTGGAATATTCCAAGGTATTTTATTTTTATATCCTATAACAAAATTATTTGAAATAGCTGCAATCATACTAACCGTCAAAAATATTCTCCTTTCCTGAACAATATTATTAAAATACTTTGTGAATAGATTGTAAACTTCTAACTTTGTAACGAGAAACATCCTTAATGTTTAAAGTCATCGTAGTAGCAAACGATCCATTAATAGTAGAATCAAAGTGAACACCTTGTTGTATAGCTTCGCTATATATTAGCGCAGAATGTTTTATTGATTCAATGCATGAAGCTGTATATACAATATACACATATTCTCCATTTTTTATTCTGTCTTGTACATTTGGTCTATTTTCATACAATTTATTAACTAATCTAGTACATATATTATGTTTTTTTAAAAAATAATGAGTGCCAATAGTAGAATCTAATGTAAATCCGCTTTTTATTAATTTTCTAGCTATATTAATAATAGAATTCTTATCTCTATCACCTATAGATAACAAAACTCTTCCATTATTTTTAATATTTATAGAAGCACTTAACATAGCTTTAGAAAAAGCTTCTGGGAAATTTGTTCCTATTCCCATTACTTCCCCTGTAGATCTCATTTCAGGACCTAACATAGGATTAACCCCTTGAAACTTATGAAAAGGTAATACAACTTCTTTAACAAAAAAATAGTTTGGAATAATTTTATTTAATATTTTTTGATCTAATAAAGATTTTCCACACATAACCTTAACAGCAATTTGAGCTAATGGAATTCCTATAGATTTAGAAACAAACGGAATAGTTCTAGAAGCTCTCGGATTCACTTCTAATAAATATATTTTATTATCTCTTATAGCAAATTGTACATTCATTAATCCTTTTACAGACATAGATAATGCTAACTGCTTTACTTGTTCTTTAATTCTTTCTTGTATTTTTTGAGTAAGAGTATAAGCTGGAATAGAACATGCAGAATCCCCAGAATGAACTCCGGCTTGTTCAATATGTTCTAATATACCTCCAATAAACACTGTTTTTCCATCACATATCGCATCTACATCTACTTCTACTGCATTATGTAAATATTCATCTAATAGTATTGGATACTCAAATTTATCATTATCGCTTTTTCTACTACAAAAATAATTCTCTAAATCTTCTTGTTTGTGAAAGATCTGCATATTTCTTCCACCTAATACATAAGAAGGTCTAATCATTATAGGATAACCTATATTTTTCGCTTCTTCTCTTGCTTCAATAAAATTATTTACAGTAACGTTTTTAGGTTGTTTTAATCGCAATTTTTGAACTATCTTTTGAAAAAGATAACGGTTTTCAGCTAAATCAATTGAATGAAATGAAGTTCCTAATATAGGAACATTTTCTTTATTAAATATTTTTGCTAACCGTAACGGTGTCTGACCTCCATATTGAACGATCACTCCTTTCGGATTTTCTATTCTTATAATTTCAAGTACATTTTCTAAAAATATAGGCTCAAAATATAATCTATCAGAAATATCATAGTCTGTAGAAACTGTTTCTGGATTGCAGTTCACCATAATAGTTTCATACCCATCTTTTCTCAAAGCAATAGCAGCATGCACACAACAATAATCGAATTCTATTCCTTGACCTATTCTATTTGGACCACTACCTAAAATAATTATTTTATTTTTATTCCCACTAGGATTAGATTCACATTCTTCTTCCCATGTAGAATATAAATAAGATGTTTCAGAAGGAAATTCTCCAGCACAAGTATCGATTTTTTTAAAAACAGGAAAAATATTAAACTCTTTTCTTTTTTTTCTAACTTTTTCTTCTATTGTTTTAGTTAACAAAGATATTCTTAAATCTGAAAAACCTTTTCTTTTTATAAAACTAAAAAATTCTTTTGTTATAAACTGAAATTTCATATTTGTAATTTGTTTTTCTATGCTAACAATTTCGCATATTTGTACTAAAAACCATTTATCTATTTTAGACATAGAATATATTTCATCTAATGACATTCCAACACGAAAAGCGTCTGCTACATACCAAATTCTATCAGATCCAGGATTTTGCAATTCATATTTAATTTTTTTTATATCTATGTGTGAATCATTAATAAACATAGAGTCAAAACCACTTTTTCCTATTTCTAAACTACAAATTGCTTTTTGCATAGATTCTTGAAAATTTCTTCCGATAGCCATTACTTCTCCGATAGATTTCATTTGTGTTGTTAATCTATCATTAGAACCATCAAATTTTTCAAAATTAAATCTAGGAATTTTTACAACACAATAATCTATTGACGGTTCAAAAGAAGCTGGCATTTTTATAGAACCAGTAATATCATTATATAATTCATCTAACGTATAACCTACTGATAATTTCGCTGCTACTTTAGCGATAGGAAATCCAGTAGCTTTCGAAGCTAATGCTGATGATCTAGAAACTCTAGGATTCATTTCTATTACTAACATTCTGCCATTTTTTGGATTTACAGCAAACTGCACGTTTGCTCCACCTGTTTCAACCCCTATTTCTTTTATTACAGAAATAGATGCATTTCTCATTATTTGGTATTCTTTGTCACTTAAAGTTTGAGCTGGTGAAATCGTTATAGAATCACCTGTATGAATTCCCATTGGATCTATATTTTCAATAGAACATACAATAATGCAATTATTATTTTTATCTCTTATAACTTCCATTTCAAACTCTTTCCATCCTATTAAAGATTCATCAATTAATAACTCTTTAATAGGAGATAATTCTAATCCAGAAATACAAATATTTTTAAATTCTTCATAATTATACGCTATTCCACTTCCACTTCCTCCCATAGTAAAAGAAGGTCTTATTATACAAGGAAATCCTACTTTTTTTAATACTTCATAAGCCTCAATTATATTATGAGCTATTCCGCACTTAGCTGTTTCTAATCCTATCTTTTTTATTAACTTTTTAAATATATTTCTATCTTCTGCTTTTTTTATAGCTTCTATAGAAGCACCTAATATTTCTACGTTAAAATCATGTAAAATGTTTCTAGAATATAACTCTAGAATACAATTTAAAGCTGTCTGCCCACCCATTGTTGGAAGTATCGCATCTGGCTTTTCTTTTTTAATTATATTTTTAATTACTCGCCAATGAATAGGTTCGATATAAGTAGCATGTGCTATATTAGGATCGGTCATAATAGTAGCAGGATTAGAATTTACTAAAACTATTCTATATCCCTCTTTTCTTAAAGCTTTACATGCTTGAGTTCCAGAATAGTCAAATTCACAAGCTTGTCCAATTACTATGGGACCAGCTCCAAGCACTAAAATAGACTTTATATCAGTACGTTTTGGCATATTAAATCTCTATTTACTAGTTATATATATATATCATTACTAATTTAATTACTTATTGCATTAGATTAATGAAATCGTCAAATAAATGAACAATATCTTGCGGTCCAGGACTAGATTCTGGATGACCTTGAAAACCGAACGCTTTTTTACCTTTTATAGAAATCCCTTGTATTGTATTATCAAACAAAGAAATATATGTAATCTTAATGTTGCTTTTAATAGAGTTATGATCTACTGAAAAATTATGATTTTGAGGTGTAATATATACAGTATTATTATTTATGTTTTTTACAGGATGATTCGAACCATGATGTCCGTATTTCATTTTTATTATTTTGGCTCCACTCGCTAAAGCTAGCAATTGGTAACCAAAACATATGCCGAACATAGGAATATTTTTTTTTAAAAATTCTTTTATTGTATTAATTATATAAACACATGGACGAGGATCTCCAGGTCCATTAGAAAGAAAAATTCCATCTGGTTTTAATTGTAAAACATCTTTGTAATTAGTGTAAGATGGAACAATTAATAAAATACAATTTTTGTTATGCAAAATACTTAATATACTTTTTTTTACTCCGAAATCATAAACGACCACAAAAAATTTTTTTCTTGTTGAAAAACTTTTTTTTCTATTCTCTTTTTTCTTCACTATAGGATTCCAATAATACTTATGCTTAGTAGTAATCATGTCTACTAAATTTGTGTTTTCTAATCCATAAAAACTTTTAGCTAATCTATAAGCATCATCATAATTTCCTATATCTAAACTCATAATACAACCATTTTTAGTGCCATTTTTTCTAATTAACAAAGTTAACTTTCTAGTATCAATTCCAGATATTGCTACAACGTTATGTTTTTTTAAATAATTACGTAAAGACATTTCACTTCTATAATTAGAAGGAATTATAGATAAATCTCGAATAATCATTCCTTTAGCATAAACTTTCATAGACTCTTCGTCTTCAGAATTCACTCCAATGTTACCAATATGAGGATACGTAAAAGTAATAATTTGCTCAAAGTATGAAGGATCCGTTAAAATTTCTTGATAACCTGTCATAGAAGTGTTAAAAACTACTTCTCCTATAGAAAATCCTTGTTTTCCTATGCATTTTCCATAAAAAGAAGTACCATCTTCTAAAACTAATACGGCTGATTTCACCAAAATAAAACCTCTATTAAATTTGCATTAAATTGTATATATGTACGTTTATTTAATTTAAACATTGTTTTTTATATTATTGCTTATAAATAACATGTAGTTATACTTTATAAATATAAACTATTACTAATTTATTATAATTCCTAAAAAAACTTGTACGTAGTACGAACATATAAAATATATTAATTATAGTATTAAATACTATAATTTTAAAACATCATTCATACTAAAAAAACCTTTATCTTTTTTACATACCCATATTGCGGATTTTATAGCACCTTTTGCAAAAATAGATCTATCTATTGCTTTATGGGTTATTTTAATATGTTCATGTTTATTAGCAAATATAACAGTATGGTTCCCTATAATGTTTCCATTTCGAATAACTGAAAATCCTATAGTATTTTTTTTTCTTACTCCAATATTTCCTGCTCTAGAATAAACCGCTATTTTTTCAAAATCATTATTCATAGCGTTTGCAATTTTCTTTCCTAAAGTAATAGCCGTTCCTGAAGGAGCATCTTTTTTTTCACTATGATGTTCTTCAATAATTTCAATATCTGAATCTGAACCTATAGTTTTAGCAACTCTATCTATTAACTGTAATACTAAATTGATACCTATACTAAAATTAGAAGATTGTACTACTCCAATTTTTTTAGATATCTCAAATATATGTTTTTGTTCTTCTGAATTAAATCCTGTAGTTCCTATAACTATTTTTTTTTTATTTTTATAACATATTTTTATATTTTCTAAAGTTTTATCTATAGAACTAAAATCTATTAAAACATCAAATTTATCACATACTTTTTCTAAAGAAGTAACAATAAGAACATTATTTTTTTTTAATTCGTTTAGTATTGGATTTTTATTTTTTGAAATATATTGATCGTTTGATATAATTGCTACTGATAAAGTAATGTTTTTATCCTTATATATTTCTTGAATTAAACTTTTACCCATTTTTCCTAAAGTGCCAGACAATGCTATTTTTATCATAATTTTCCAATGAATTAATATTCCAAAAATAAATTTTTTTATTAAAATTCTAGTTGTCTACAAAATCTTTTTTCATTGTGTAACTAAGTATATTTTAATAATTAAAATTATTAGATGTAATTTAGTATATTTAATACACAGTCTAATTTATTTTAGAAATAAAACTTTATGCGGTTTTTACTTAAAAAATTAAATTAACATATTTATATATTAATAATATTTTATTTTTTATAAATCTAAAAATACAATTTTTTATTTTTAGCACAATTAAACATATTTATTATTTTAAATAATTAAAAAATCAATATTACTACGTAATTTTCATTTAAAAAACTATAAAATTGATGGACACTTAAGTATCAATTCATATCTCTTCCAAAAAAATATTTTTTACAGTACATGTAAAACTATAATATAGTATATAAAAAAATACAGGAAATATTTATTTCCAACAATTCTATACATAACAATTATGTATAAATATTTTATATAAAAAAAAATAAAAAATATATTGTTGCAATATGTTTTAATATATTTTTTCAATAATTTATAATTTAATATTTTTTATCTAAAAAATTTACATAGACAAGATCAAATATTATTTTTTATTTAATACTTACATATTATATAATACATAAGTATTTTATTTTACATGTTAACTAAACTAATAATATTAGTAATATTATAAATTACTATATAAATATACAAATTTTATAAAAATACATTTTAAAAAAAAACATTGTTTAGCTGTCATTTCTATATTACATAAATAAAAAAGTACTACCTATAAAAATACTAACATCAGCAATATTAAAAGTACAGGTATGCCAATCAAAAAGATGTAAGTCAATAAAATCAATTACATAACCATAATTAATTCTATCTAATAAATTTCCTATAGATCCACCAACAATAAATAAATATAACGTAGAATAAAATTCTTCTTTTCTTTTAAAAAAACAAAAAAACTGAATTGACACAAGTAATACTATAAAAATAGTAAAAAAAATAAACCAATTTTGAGATAGATGATATTTTGATAAAAATCCAAAAGCAGATCCATAGTTATGAATTCGTAAAATATTAAAATAATATGTAATATATGTAGTTTCTAAAAGAGAACAATTATTTATGATCCATTGTTTACTAAAAAAATCCAATGAAACTATTATAGATAATAATATAAAATTTTTTAAACTAATAAAAGAAAATATTTTTTTCATTATATGAACATCCGTTTTTCATCTAACCCTAATATATTATTTAAACATCTCATACAAATATCTGGATATTGTTTATCTTTACTTAAAACCATAACATAATGCCAACATCGAGAACACTTTTTCCCATTAAATTTTTTAATTTTTATTTTTAAATTATTTATATTACTACTAACAAAACCATCATTCTTACATTCTTTTAAATCTTTAACTATACATTCAGAAGTTAAAAATAAAAATTTTGTTTCACTTCCTAAAATATGCAGTATTTCTTTTAATCTACCAGTTACAAACATGGTTAGTGATGATTCTAAAGAATTTTTTATTAATTTTATATTTCTAGCATTTTCTATCACTTTGTTAACTTCATTTTTTACACTAACAATAATCTCCCAATCTTTTTCACTAATATAACTAAATTTAGGAAATGAAACTAAACCAGTAAACCATTCTTCAGTAAAAATAAAATTTTTTTTCTTTCCTGGTATATAACTCCAAATTTCATCAGCCGTAAATGATAGAATAGGAGATATCAATCTAGAAAAAGATTCAATTATTAGATACATAGCAGTTTGACAACTTCTTCTTATTTTACTATTTGTAGAAGAAGTATATTGTCTATCTTTTATAATCTCTAAATAAAAAGAACCTAGATCTGTAGAACAAAAGTCCATTAAATAATGTAACACTTTATTAAAATTAAATTTTTCATAACAAAAAATAATTTTTTTTTGCATTTTTTTTGTCTTAGATATTATCCATCTATCTATTAAAATCATTTCATCTATATGAATACTATCTGTTTTTGGATTAAAATCACTAATATTTGATAAAAGAAATCTAGCAGTATTTCTAATTTTTCTATAGTATTCTATCATTTGTTGCATAATTTCTTGAGATAAAATGGAATCTTTCGAATAATTCACAGAAGAAACCCATAACCTTAAAACGTCAGCTCCTACAGTATTTATTATTTTTTTTGGATCAATAACGTTTCCTGTAGATTTAGACATTTTATAACCTTTTTGATCTACTACAAAACCATGCGATATTAAATTTTTGTACGGAATGTAACCATTTGTAGCCATTGAAATTATTAATAAAGACATGAACCAACCACGATACTGATCTAATCCCTCTATGCAAACATCAGATACATTACTAATATTAACATGATTATGATAAATGTGCGACGGACTTATAGAACCAGAATCAAACCAGACATCTAATATATCTTCTGATTTTTTATATATTTTACATTCATCTTTATTTAAAAATTCTTCTTTTTTTAAATCCCACCATGCTTCAATACCTTCTTTCTCTATTCGTTTAGATATTTTTTTTAAGAAAAAAACAGATCTAGGATGCATCTCCCCTGTTTTCTTATTTATGAATAAAGAAATAGGAACCCCCCATATTCTTTGTCTAGAAATACACCAATCAGGTCTATTTTTTATCATAAGTTTCATGTGTTTCCTTCCCCATTTAGGAATACATGATACATTATTCATTAATTCAATAGATTTTTCTCTCAAATCACATTTATTTATATTTAAAAACCACTGTGGAGTTGAATAAAAAATAAGAGGCGTTCTATGTCGCCAACAATGAGGATAACTATGTTTCATTAATGAAAAACTGATAAGCTTCTTATTTTTTTTTAATAAACCTAAAATTATTAATTCAGATTCAAATACGTTTTTTTTAATAATTTCACTAGGAACATCTTTATAATAACATCCATATTTATTAATTAAAAAAATAGGTAATATATTATATTTTTTACCAATTAAATAATCTTCTTCTCCGTGATCTGGTGCTGTATGTACTGCTCCAGATCCAATATCATCTTTTACATGATTTCCAAAAATAATTGGTATAGTTTTACTTTGCTTTAAGGGATGAAAAACACTTAAATTAATTAAACTTTTTCCAATAACAACACCTATTTCTTTATATGTTTTAAACTTCATATTATCTAAAACATTACTTATTAAACTTTTAGCAACAAGGAAAAAACAAGAATTCACTTCTATTAAAGAATATTTAAACTGCGGATGAATTACAATAGCTTGACTAGAAGGTAAAGTCCAAGGAGTAGTAGTCCAAATAACTATTCCAATAGAACTAACTTCATTTTTAATTTTAAATATTTTTTTTATTTTTTTTTCTTCGTAGAATAAAAGAACAAAAAATGTAGAATAAGATTCTTTTTCAATATATTCTACTTCTGCTTCAGCTAATGATGATTGACATTCTATACACCAATGAATTGGTCGAGTTCCATTATATAAAAAATTATTTTGAATTAACTTGGAAACAGATCGAACAATACGCGCTTCATTTTTGTAATCCATAGTAAGATACGATTTTTTCCAATCGCTTAAAACACCTAACCTAATAAAATCTTTTTTTTGATTCTCAACCTGATTTAATGCATATTCTCTACATAACACACGAAAATCTTTTTTAGAAATGTTTAGCTTATTTTTATTTCTTTGAATAACCTCTATTTTATGCTCTATAGGTAATCCATGACAATCCCAACAAGGAGTGTACAATGCATTAAATCCTGACATGTTCTTTGATTTTACAATAATATCTTTTAATACTTTATTTAGAACGTGTCCTAGATGAATGTTTCCATTAGCATATGGAGGACCATCATGTAAGATAAATTTTTTTTTTTTCTTTTTTTTTACACGAATTAAATCATATAATTTATTTAAAGACCATTTTTTTAAAATTTCACGTTCTTTTACCAATAAATTAGCACGCATAGGAAATTTAGTAGTAGGTAGATTTAAAGTTAATTTATAATTTTTCATTCATTATGACTCTAATTTATATTAAAAAACGATTTTTATCTATTTTCACATCTGTTTTAATAATGCTTACAAGCTAGTAAACATTCTTAACAAAGCATTTCATTTCTATTTTTTTTAAATATGAAAGTATGTATTTTTTGTCTATATAAATTTATTTTCATATCAAAAATATGAACTTCTAATTGTTTTTGCTTTCCATAAAAACTAGCTCTAGTTTCTATATTAGCAACCCCATAAACTGTTAACGAAAAAAAGGAATAGTAACTTTTACCGCATAAACACCTGAAAATAGCAACATATTCTTATGTAAAGAAATATTAACTATTAGAAAACCAATAACCCTTTCCTTTTTGTGCCATGTCTTACTTTTCCTGAAATATAAAAATCATGTCCTAGTAAATTTTTAAATTCTATAAATTTACCGCTCAATATTTTTTTTTTAATTAAACTACTACTAATACGCATTCCATGTAAGCCTAAATTAGGCTGAAAAAATATAACAAATTTATATATTTCACTCATCTTTTTTAAATATGTTATATTTCCTATTCTATTTTTTCCAAAACAAAAATCGTTTCCAACTGCAATATACTTAATGTTAACATTATTTAATATAAAATGAATTAAAAAATGTTTTGACGTCATTAAAACATCTTTCTGTTAAAAGAAATACAAATAACAAAATCAATTGTCCATTTTTTTTAAATAATTTATTCTATCCCTAAACGTTATAATTCTTAATGAATCATTTTTTACCTAAAAATTCTATTGGATGTGGCTCGAAAAACATTACAATAGTAATTCCTCCATACATTTTTTTTCTATTACATATATTTAATAAAAGAGCTTGATGTACATGATGCATTCCATCAAAATTTCCAATAGTCAAAAAACAATCTTCATCTATTATTTTTAAACTCTTTATTTTTCTTATTAGTTTCATAAGTATAGTAAATTTTAAAATAGTATAATATTCTTATATTATACATTTTAAAAATATACAAAAAGTAGAATTTTTATCTATAAATTCGTATTTTATAAGATGAATATAATTTTTAAAATTAAAATAACAAAGGGAAAAATATGGCTAACATTAAATCATCAAAAAAAGATTCCGTTAAATCCAAGAAAAAAAGAATTCAAAATGCTAATAAACGTTCTACTATTCGTACCTTCATTAAAAAAGTATATATTGCGATTAAATCTAAAGATAAAGAATCTGCTGTGTTAGCATACAAAATAATGCAACCTATTATCGATCGAAACGTAGCAAAAAAAATAATTCATAAAAATAAAGCAGCTCGCCATAAATCTATATTAGAAAATCACATAAAAAAACTATAACATATGTTTAATATATGAATATTCAAAAATTAAAAATGAATATGTGTTAAACAAATTTATTAATAAATTTATTTAATTTAAAAAATTAGTAGTATTGCACGTAATAAAATAGCAATACTACTATTTTAATTTCATCTAGTTAATTCATCAAAAAATTTTTTTATTCCATCAAAAAATCTTTTTGATTTTGGACTATTTCTTTTATTTTTAAAATCGTCTAAACTATCTCCAAATTTATGTAGCAATTCTTTTTGTTCATAACTTAAATTTACTGGAGTTTCCACAACTATTCTGCATAATAAATCTCCTACGTTTCTTGTTCTTACTGATTTAACACCTTTACCTCGTATTCTAAGTAATTTTCCAGATTGTGTTTCTGTAGGAATTTTCAACTTAACTTTTCCATCTAATGTTGGAATTTCTATCTCCCCTCCTAAGGCTGCTACAGGAAAGTTAATTGGTACTTCACAATATAAATCATTTTCGTTTCTCTCAAAAATTGAATGCTTTTTAACTTTAATCTGAACATACAAATCCCCAGAAGATGCATTATTTTCTCCCGCTTCACCTTCATTATTTAAACGAATTCTATCGTTAGAATCTATTCCAGGTGGAATTTTTACTAATAATGATTTATTTCTTTTTAATCTTCCACATCCAGAACATGAACGACATGGATTTTTTATTATATTTCCTTTTCCATGACATTCAGGACAACTTTGTTGAACAGTAAAAAATCCTTTTCTAATGTGTACTTGTCCATTACCGTTACACATTGAACAATTAATCATTTTTTTACTAGAAGTAGTTCCAGTACCACTGCATGTCTTGCACTTTTGAAAAGATAATATATGAATTTCTTTAGTAGTACCTTTAACTGCTTCTTCTAAAGTTAGATCTAAATTGTACTGTAAATCTGATCCTTTAACAGATCTATTACGCTTACTACCTCCAAAAATGTCTCCAAAAACTTCTCCAAAAATGTCTCCAAAATCTGCTGTAGTAGTAAAACTACTATGGAAATTTCCATTATTATTACTATTTTGATCAAAGGCAGAATGCCCATACTGATCATAAGCTTGTCTTTTCTCATGATTAATTAAAACTTCATATGCTTCTTTTACTTCTTTAAACTTTTTTTCAGCACTTTTATCACCTTGATTTCTATCTGGATGATATTTCATAGCTAATCGCTTATATGCTCGTTTAATTTCTGTTTCTTTTGCTGAATTTTTAATACCCAAAATTTGATAATAATCTTTTTTTGACATAGATAATTTTCCTAATCTATAACATACTTACACGGGCGAAGATGAAAACTCTTCGCCCGTGTTTATTAATTCTAAAATAGTTTTACATTTAAAAAAAAGTTCCAATTAACCTTTATTTTTGGGCTCTTTTACTTCTTCAAATTCAGCATCTACTACATTAGAGTTTTTGTTTTCAGAATCATTATTAGATTTAACAGATTGATCTTTATTATCCTTTTTACTTAATTCTACTAAAACTGAAGATACTTTAATCAATTGTTGTATTTTATTATTAATATTATCTTTATTTTCTTCTTTTAGGGCTTGTTTTAAACTTTTTATAGAAGATTCTATACTAATTTTATCATCTTTTTTTAATTTATTACCATGTTGTAATAATTGTTTTTCAGTACTATGAATAACTTGATCACCTTGATTTCTAGTTTGCACTAATTCTTCAAATTTTTGATCAGATTCAGAATTAATTTCTGCATCTCTAACCATTTTGTTAATTTCATCTTCATTTAAACCAGAAGATGCTTTTATAGTAATTTTCTGTTCTTTTCCAGAATTTTTATCCTTCGCAGAAACATGTAATATTCCATCAGCATCTATATCAAAAGTAACTTCAATTTGAGGAATTCCTCTTGGAGCTGGCTGTATACCATCTAAATTAAATTGTCCTAAAGATTTATTATCTTGTGCTCTTTTTCTTTCCCCTTGCAACACATGTATAGTAACAGCAGATTGATTATCTTCTGCAGTAGAAAATACCTGACTATGTTTAGTAGGAACTGTAGTATTTTTTGCTATTAAAGAAGTCATTACTCCACCCATCGTCTCAATTCCTAAAGATAATGGAGTGACGTCTAATAATAAAACATCTTTAACATCTCCTGATAAAACTCCTCCCTGAACTGCCGCTCCGACTGCCACTGCTTCGTCCGGATTAACATCTTTTCTTGGTTCTTTTCCAAAAAAATCAGCTACTTGTTTTTGAACCATAGGCATTCTAGTTTGACCACCTACTAGTATAATATCATTTATATCTTTTATAGTTAATTTAGCATCCTGAAGAGCTAATTCTAACGGTTTAATAGATCTAACAATTAAATCTTCTACCAACGATTCTAACTTAGCTCTTGTTACTTTTATGTTTAAATGTTTTGGTCCATTAGAATCTGCTGTTATATACGGTAAATTAACCTCTGTTTGCTGTGCTGAAGATAATTCTATTTTTGCTTTTTCTGCTGCTTCTTTTAATCTTTGCATAGCTAATGGATCATTTTTTAAATTAATACCTTGTTCTTTTTTAAATTCGTCTACTAAATAATTTATTAATCTGCTATCAAAATCTTCTCCACCTAAATGAGTGTCTCCATTTGTAGCAAGTACTTCAAAAGTTTTTTCTTTATCTACTTCATCAATTTCTATAATTGAAATATCAAAAGTTCCTCCTCCTAAATCATAAACAGCTATTGTTCTATTACCACGTCCTTTATCTAAACCATATGCTAATGCTGCAGCAGTTGGCTCATTAATGATTCTTTTAACTTCTAGTCCAGCTATTCTACCAGCATCTTTTGTTGCTTGTCGCTGAGCGTCATTAAAATACGCTGGTACAGTTATCACTGCTTCTTTTATTATCTCTCCTGTATAATCTTCTGCTGTTTTTTTCATTTTTTTTAAAACTTCAGCTGATATTTGCGGAGGAGCTATTTTTTTATTACCTTTATTACTAACAAGCAACCAAGCATCTCCATTACTAGATTCAGAAATAGTATAAGGCATAATTTCTATATCTCGTTGAACTTCTTTATCTCTAAACTTTCTTCCAATCAATCTCTTAATAGCAAATAAAGTATTTTTTGGGTTTGTTATAGCCTGTCTTTTTGCAGGTTGTCCTACTAATACTTCTCCTTCTTTTGTATAAGCTATTACGGAAGGAGTTGTTCTATCTCCTTCTGAGTTTTCTAATACTCGAGCTTTATTGCCATCCATAATGGCAACACAAGAGTTGGTTGTTCCCAAGTCTATACCAATAATTTTACTCATTTTACTTTCTCCTATTTGATGTTGTAATAAATTGGGTGATTCAACTGTTATGTAGCCTATACTTTTTTGGCTTTTAATCAGCTAAACATATTATTGGACTATTACTATAAATTAAATTTCAACTATTACAGCAATACCCATTAAATGGGGGTCTATATTCCACTCATCAAGGGCATAATAGAAAAATATTTAAAATAAAATATTGAGCTAAGAAAATTTGTTACGAAAGTTAATTACATAGAATTAATATTTAATATATATACTATAATACTCACATTTATTTTAAAATTTGTATTATAAAAAATAATATTTATATTTAACTTGTATTTCATTAAATTTAATTTAAAAAAAATGATTAATTCCTAAATAAAAATTCATTTATGCATAGAATTTGCATTCTATTTACTTAAAATATACATATGTAAATATGAATAATTACTTTATGATTTTTTTTATAGATGTATAATTTAATAAAATTAAATTAAAACAATTTATAATATAAAATATAATTTCGTTATAATGAATTATACTTTTAAAAAACATACTAACACGCGTTTATTATTTCAAAATTGAGTTTTAACATATATTACTAAATAATATACACTGTTTTTATAATTTTATTTTATTAAAATTCGATTGTAAAATAATATGTGCAAACCATTCTAATGAAAATGAGTTATCAAATTGAATAAAACACAAATTTTGTCATACATACCAGTGATATCTTTTATTTTAACTTCTTTATTTATATGCTCTATAATACTATTTCTAGGTTACATTCTAGGCGGAAAATCTAATTCTAATAAAAAAAACATTCCTTTTGAATCAGGAATAACTTCAATCGGAAATACAAAAATTAGATTTTCAATACATTTCTACTTAATTGCTATGTTTTTTGTAATATTTGATATAGAAAGTATCTATTTGTACTCTTGGTCAGTAAGTATTCATTTTAGTAAATGGACTGGTTTTATTGAAGCAATATTATTTATAACAACTCTATTAATAAGTCTTTTTTATTTATTCTCTACAAAATCTTTATATTGGAACGAAAAAAAAAAAAATAAATACTAACTATTATCTTTATTTAAAATTAGAGTTATCACATATAAATTATGAAATATACAATCACTAAAGTAAATTTAAAAAACAAAAATTATCCTATACAAAAAAAAATAACCATAAAAGACCCTTTAGAAAAAAATAAAAATAATAATATTTTTATGGGAACATTGAAAAATATTATAAATTATATAGTTAATTGGGGAAGAAAAAATTCACTATGGCCTTTTAATTTTGGATTATCTTGCTGTTATGTAGAGATGGTAACAGCATTTACATCTGTACATGATATTTCTCGATTCGGTTCAGAAGTTCTAAGAGCTTCCCCTCGCCAAGCTGATGTTATGATTATAGCAGGTACTCCATTTATTAAAATGGCACCAATCATACAACGTTTGTATGATCAAATGCTGGAACCAAAATGGGTCATATCTATGGGGGCTTGTGCTAACTCAGGAGGTATGTACGATATTTACTCTGTAGTGCAAGGAGTTGATAAATTTTTACCAGTTGATGTCTATATACCAGGATGCCCACCAAGACCAGAAGCTTATATTCAAGCATTAATGCTGCTACAAGATTCTATTGCTAAAGAACGTCGACCTTTATCTTGGATAATAGGAGATCAAGGAGTGTATAAAGCTAAAATGCCTTCTCAAAAAAATAAAAAAAACGATAAAATTATTGATATTAAACATATTGATTAATAAACACTACTATATATATATTTTTTTTACAAGTAAATGTTCAAGTTTAATTACATTTAAAGTTCTTACCAATTATTTATACAACAGCAAAATTACTAATTATCTATTGATTACATTCAATAAAGTGTACTGTATAATTTATGATAAATAAAAAATTATTACCAAAAAATAATAAACCAAATATCTATAATTCTTATGATAAAAATACTAATGATACTATTCAAAAATTATTTATTAAATTTGACGAAAAAAACTTTTTTTTTCAACCTACTAAAATAGGTTATCCTGTTCTTTGGATAAAAAAAAAAATAATTCTAGATGTTACTAGTTTTTTAAAAAATATGTCTAAACCGTATTCTATGTTGTACGACTTACATGGAGTAGATGAACGATCACGTGTTTTTAAAAAACATATTCCAAATTCTGATTTTTCTGTTTTTTATCATCTATTATCTATCGAAAGAAACTGCGATATAATATTAAAAGTACCTCTTTTAAATCACGATCTAAAAATTCCTACTATTACTAATTTATTTAAAAATGCAAACTGGTATGAAAGAGAAACCTATGAAATGTTTGGAATTTTTTTTGAAAACCATCCTAATTTAACAAATATTTTAATGCCGAGAAATTGGAAAGGACATCCTCTGCGAAAAGACTATCCTGCTAGAGCAACTGAACTCCATCCATACTATTTAACAAAAGAAAAAGAAATTTCTGAAATGGAAGCATTATCCTTTAAACCAGAAAAATGGGGAATGAAAAAATCTAAAAAAAACTCTGATTTCATGTTTCTAAATTTTGGTCCTAACCATCCATCTTCTCACGGAGCTTTCAGGATAATACTTCAACTAGACGGAGAAAAAATTGTTGATTGCGTTCCTGATATAGGTTATCACCATCGAGGAGCTGAAAAAATGGCTGAAAGACAAACTTGGCATTCCTATATTCCCTATACAGATAGAATAGAATACTTAGGTGGATGTGTTAACGAAATGCCATACATTTTAGCAGTTGAGAAATTAGCTAATATAGTAGTTCCTGAAAGAGTTAAAGTTATTAGAATAATGCTATCGGAATTATTTAGAATCAATAGTCATCTTCTATATATTTCTACATTTATTCAGGATATAGGAGCTATGAGTCCGGTTTTTTTTGCTTTTACTGATAGACAAAAAATTTATAATTTAATTGAATTTATTACCGGAGCTAGAATGCATCCAGCATGGTTTCGAATTGGAGGTGTTGCTCAAGATTTACCAAAAGGATGGGATAAATTATTAAAAATAATAATAGATTGGATACCTAATCGATTAAAAAAATATGTTGATATCTCATTAAAAAACAGTATTTTAATATCACGTTCAAAAGGCATTGCGACATACTCTAAAGAAGAAGCTTTATCCTGGGGAGTTACAGGAGCAGGATTGCGGGCTACAGGAATAAATTTCGATATAAGAAAATATAGACCTTATTCTGGATATGAAAACTTTGAATTTGAAATTCCAATAGGAAATAATATAAGCGATTCTTATTCAAGAGTTATGTTAAAGGTAGAAGAAATTTATCAAAGTATTTCTATACTTAAACAATGTTTAAATAATATGCCAGAAGGCGATTTTAAAGCAAATCATCCTTTAACAACTCCTCCAATTAAAGATAACGTATTGAATCATATTGAATCTATGATTACTCATTTTTTACAAGTATCCTGGGGTCCAGTTCTAAAAAACAATGAATCTTTTCAAATGATTGAAGCAACAAAAGGAATCAATAGTTACTATCTAATTAGCGATGGTGGAACTATGAGTTATCGTACTAGAATAAGAACTCCAAGCTTCCCCCACTTACAACAAATACCTTCTGTTATTTCTGGTTCTTTAATATCAGATTTAGTAGTTTATTTAGGTAGCATAGACTTTGTTATGTCAGATGTGGATCGATAAATCATGAAAATAAATAAAATAAAACAAAATACTATTATTTTTCAACAATTTCAGTTAAGTGAAATTGAAATAAAAGAAATAGAAAAAGAAAAAAAAAAATATAAAACAAATAAAGCTGTGTCTATTGAAGCCCTTAAAATAGTGCAAAAGTATAGAGGATGGATTTCTACTAATTCTATACATGCTATATCAAAAATATTAAATATTTCTAGCAATGAAATTGAAGAGGTTGCTACATTCTATAGTCAGATATTTAGAAAACCAGTTGGAAACTATATAATTCGTTACTGTGATAGTATTGTCTGTTATATAAACAATGTCCAAAAAATAAAATCCTGTTTAGAAGAAATCCTCAAAATAAAATCAGGGGAAACTACTAAAAATAAAAGATTTACTTTATTACCTACTTGCTGTTTAGGTTTTTGCGACAAAAGTCCTGTTATTTCTATAAACTCATATTATTATCCACAAGTTACAGTAGAATCTATTATATTTATTTTGGAACAGTATTCATGAAAAAAAAAAACAAAAAACTAGAAGAAACTCATCCTCTAACATGGAGACTACGTGAAGACCAAGAAACTATATTCATTGATGAGTATTTAAAAAAAAATGGCTATGCAGGATTAAAAAAAGCTATAAAAAAATTATCTCCTAATGAAGTAATAAAAAAAGTTATCAATTCTGAACTAAAAGGTAGAGGAGGAGCTGGATTTCCTACAGGAATGAAATGGGAGTTAATGAAAAAATCTAATAAAAAAAATACTAAATATGAACGATTTTTAATCTGTAATGCAGACGAAATGGAACCAGGAACATACAAAGATAAACTATTAATGGAAAAAAATCCGCATTTACTAATAGAAGGTATTATTTTATCTTCTTATGCCCTAAACGTTCCAACTAGCTATATTTTTTTAAGAGGAGAATATATAGAATCTAATTATTTTTTAAAAAAAGCAATAAAAGAAGCAATGAACAAGGGTTTTTTAGGTGAAAAAATCTTAGGAAGTGATTTTAATTTAAATATATTCATTCATACTGGAGCAGGTCGTTATATTTGCGGAGAAGAAACTGCTTTAATTAATTCTTTAGAAGGAAAAAGAGCTAACCCAAGATTCAAACCTCCTTTCCCTGCAAATATTGGACTATGGGGGAAACCAACATGCGTCAATAATGTTGAAACTTTATGTAATATTCCAGCTATCATTTTACATGGAATAACATGGTATAAAAAATTATCAAAAACTAAAGATCATGGAACAAAAATGATGGGATTTTCTGGTAAAGTTAATAAACCAGGAGTATGGGAGTTACCTTTTGGAATTACTGCACGAGAACTTTTAGAAGATTATGCAGAAGGCATGCAAAATAATTTAAAATTAAAAGCATGGCTACCTGGAGGAGCTGGAACAGACTTTTTAACACACAAACATTTAGATACACCTATAGATTTTACTAATATTTATAAAGCAGGAAGTCGATTGGGTACTGCAATATCTATTGCGATTGATGAAAAAACTAATATTGTACCCTTACTTATTAATTTAGAAGATTTTTTTTCTAGAGAATCATGCGGTTGGTGTACACCATGTAGAGAAGGATTACCTTGGAGCCTAAAAATACTAAAAAAAATAGAATCAGGATTAGGGAATATAGAAGACATAGAAAATTTGGATAAAATTTGCACAGATTTAAGTCCAGGAAAAACTTTCTGTGCCCATGCTCCTGGAGCTGTGTCTCCATTAAAAAGTGCCATAAAATACTTTATTTCTGATTTTAAAAAATATTTTATTTAATTATCTAAAAATTAAAAAATCTATGTTCAAAATATTTATTTAAAATACATCTATATATATAGAAAATATTTACGCAAAATACGTTTATATAATTACTCTTATTTTTAATAAATAAATATTTAATTCGTTTGGAAAAAATTATGTTTACTATCTTTATAGATAAAAAAAATTATACTGTGAAAAAATCAGAAAACTTGTTACATACTTGCTTATCTATTGGAATTAATTTGCCGTATTTTTGTTGGCATCCAACTTTAGGAAGTATAGGAGCATGTAGACAATGTGCTGTAAAAATATATTCAAATAAAAAAGACCCATTAGGTCGAATAACAATGGCTTGTATGACTCCTATTCAAAATAATATGATAATATCTATTAATGAAAAAGAGGTTAAAAATTTTAGAAAAAATAATATTGAATACCTTATGATCCATCATCCACATGACTGTCCTGTATGCGCAGAAGGTGGAAATTGTCACTTACAAGATATGACTGTTATGGCAAAACACCATAATAGAAAGTATAATTTTTCTAAAAAAACATACAATAATCAATATTTAGGACATTTTATATCTCATGAAATGAATCGTTGTATTTCTTGTTACCGTTGTGTTCGATACTATAAAGATTATTGCGACGGAAAAGATTTTGGAGTATATGGATCAGGTCAAAGAATGTATTTTGGACGTTTAGAATCCGGAGAATTGGACAACGAACATTCAGGAAATTTAATTGAAATTTGTCCTACTGGCGTTTTTACTGATAAATTGCATAAAAAACATTATAATAGAAAATGGGATATGCAATATTCTCCTAATATATGCCAGCATTGTAGTATAGGATGTAATATTCTATCAGGAGAAAGATATGGGTATATTAGACGTATAGAAAATAGATATAACTATAATATTAATCAATATTTCATTTGCGATTTAGGAAGATTTGGATACGGATATTCTAATTTAAAAAACAGAATAAAAAATCCTTACATTATTAAAAACAAAAAAAAAATTTGTTTAAGTTCACAAAAAGCTTGTAATATTGCGGCAACAATAATTAAAAGTTCTAATAAAATTATAGGAATAGGTTCTAGTAGAGCAAGTTTAGAGAGCAATTATGCATTGTTGAAATTAGTAGGAAAGAAAAATTTTTCTAATGGAATGTTAGATTCAGAATATAAAAGCATTCTTTTATTTATAAAATTATTAGAAAATAGCGGACTAAAATCTATTTCTTTAAAAGAAATAGAAGAATGTGATTCCATACTAATAATTGGAGAAGATATTACTCAAACTTCTTCTAGAATGGCTCTATCTATAAGACAAGCAATAAAAATGAAATTAACAAAAGAAGCAATTAAAAATGACATCCCTCATTGGCATTCTCAAGGAATTAAAAACTTTTCAGAAGATCTGAAAAATTTCTTATTTTTTATAGGATCTACTAAAACTAAATTAGACGATGTTACAACCTACAGCTATATTGGATCTATTCAAAATCAAATAAATATCCTAAATTTAATTTATGATTTTATTGCAAAAAAAGATTTAACTTCTTATAAATTCAATAAAAAAACACAAGAAAAAGTTTTTCTTATTTGTAATTCTCTAATAAAATCAAAAAAACCTCTTATTATTTCTGGAAGTCGATCAAGTAATTCTACTATACTAAAAATAGCATTTAATATTTCGCAATCCTTATATTTACTAAATTCTAATACAAAAATCGCATTTCTTCCATATGCCTCTAATAGTATAGGTGTTAGTTTATTTGGAGGAATGACCTTAAATCAAGCAGTTAATACTATTATTAATAAAAAAATTAACACTCTAATTATTATGGAAAATAACTTATATCATTGGATGACAAAAAATACAATTGATTTAATTTTTAAAAAGGTCAAAACAATTTTAGTATTAGATCATCAAAAAACAACAACTCTTAAGCAAGCAAACCTTGTTTTCCCTTCTTCAAATTCTTTCGAAAGTTCAGGAACAGTCGTTAATTATGAAGGCAGAGCTCAAAGATTTTTTAAAACATATTCTGCAAAATTTTTAAACAAAAAAAATAAAGCAAAAGAAAGCTGGAAATGGATTTACAAAATCTACAATAAAATTAACAAAAATACAATACATGATATATCACTAGATAAAATTACAAAACTGTATTCGTCTTTTTCTTCTTATTTTACTCCATTAGAACAAATGTTACCTACTGCCAATACTAAAATTTTCGAACAAAAAGTACCACGTTCTCCTAATCGAGCTAGCGGAAGAACAGCACTTCGATCTCATATCAATATACATGAACCTCAACAACCAGAAGATACTGATAGTATGTTTTCATTCTCTATGGAAGGATCAAATAGATTTTACGAATATTCTTCTTACATTCCATTTGTTTGGTCTCCTGGTTGGAATTCACCTCAAGCGTGGAATAAATTTCAAAAAGAAATAGGTGGAGATTTAAAGAATGGAAGCCCTGGTATTCTTTTATTTAAAGAAAAAATAAAAAAAACAATATTTTTTTCCATTAACAAAAAAAAATACTCAACAAAAAAAAATTTTTTTACTATTGTACCTTATTATACTCTATTTGGAACGGATGAAATATCACAATATTCTCCTGAAATACATCACAAAATCTGCTCAATTTATGCATTAATCAATGCTGAAGATGCTAAAGAAAAAAATTTAGAATCAGGTTCTATAATTATATTTCAATGCTTAGACCAAACTTTTCATATGTCTATTAAATTATCTAAAACTTTATCTTCCAAAAACATTGCTTTACCTTTAGGAAGAATAGGTTTTCCTTATACATTATTAGGAAAAACTATAGTCAATTTTCAGGAAGTAATAATATGAATTTACTTTATTACAATAATAGTAATTTTTTTTCATGCATAGCAAAAGGAATTACTTTTTCATTTTTATTAGTGATAATTTCTGCCTTTATGAGTCTATTCGAAAGAAAATTACTAGGATATTTTCAAAATCGACATGGACCTAATCGAGTAGGATGGTTAGGAATTATGCAAATAGCAGCAGATATGATTAAACTACTTTTTAAAGAAGATTGGATTCCTGAATTTAGTAATAGAACACTTTTTTTTATCGCTCCTATTATTTCTTTTGTTAGTTTATTATTAGTTTTTTCTATTATTCCTATTTCAAACAAAATATTTTTAATACGTTTAAATATAGGAATACTATTTTTCTTAATAATGGCTGGACTATCTGTCTATTCTATCCTTTTTGCTGGATGGAGTAGTAACAACAAATATGCTTTCTTAGGATCTGTTCGTTCAATTGCTCAAACTTTAAGTTATGAACTTTTTTTAGGAATATCATGTATGGGAACAGTAGCACGAGCTAACTCTTTTGATCTAATCGATATAGTTACTAGTCAACAATACATTTGGAATATTATACCTCAATTTTTAGGATTTATTACTTTCTTTATATCAAGTTTAGCTTTATGTCATAGACATCCTTTTGATCAACCTGAGTCTGAACAAGAACTTGCAGACGGATACCATATCGAATATTCTGGAATGAAATTTGGTTTATTTTTTATTGGAGAATATCTTTCTATATTAACTGTTTCAGGATTAATCGTCAGTATGTTCTTAGGAGGATGGTATGGTCCTGGAATATACCCAGAATTTTGGTTTATCATAAAAATGTTGTTATGTTTTTTCTTATTTGTTTTAATCAGAGCTTCACTTCCTAGACCTAGATATGATCAAATGCTTATTTTTAGCTGGAAATTTCTTTTTCCAATATCTTTACTGAACTTAGTTATTACAACTTCATATTTATTATGTATTTAATATATACAAGGTAGAATATGTTTATAAAAAAAATATTATTTTTCTTATTATCTCAAACAAAAAGTTTATTATTAATATGCTTCCATTTATTTCAAAAATCAGAAACTCAAAAGTATCCTGAAGAAACTGTTAATTTACCTCAAAGATACAGAGGAAGAATTATATTAACTCGAGATACCAATGGAAAAGAAAGATGCGTAGCTTGCAATCTGTGTTCTGTGGTTTGTCCTGTAGGGTGTATTTCTTTACAAAAAGCAGAAAAAAATAACAGATGGTATCCAAAATTTTTTAGGATTAACTTTTCTCGTTGTATATTTTGCGGATTATGTGAAGAAGCATGTCCAACAACTGCTATTCAATTAATTCCAGATTTTGAACTAGCTGAATATGATAGAAAAGATTTAATTTATGAAAAAAAAAACCTGTTAATATCTGGAACAGGAAAAAATAAGCATTATAATTTCTACAACGTTTCTGGAGTAAAAGTTCATGAAAAAAAAGAACATTCTCATCAATATTCTAAAAAAAATACCTGTATAGATATTCATAGTTTGCTACCTTAAGAGAAAAACATATGCAAATATTATTTTACTTGTTAGCGACATGCTCAATTATCTCAACGCTATTGACTATATTTCAAAAAAATCCAATTTACGCAATAATATATCTTCTTTGTTCTTTTTTATGTATATCAAGTATATTATTTTTATTAGGTTCTTTTTTCGCTGCTTCAGTTCACGTAATTATCTACGCTGGAGCTGTCATGGTTTTATTTATTTTTATAATTATGATGCTTAATATTAAACATATTTCAGATCTACAACTTACTTATTTAAAAAAAATTTATCTTTCTATAAGTTTATTCATTATTTTTATTTTGATGAAAAAAACATTAAATCCTGTTTTTAATTTATTAAAAAATAAAAGCATACATATTAGTATTGTTGATACTCAGTTAATAGGAGGTTGTTTATTCACTAATTATATATTATTAGTAGAATTAATATCTATACTTTTACTATCAGCTTTAATTGTTTCTTTATACATAGAAAAAAAATTATTTTAATATTATAAATAACTAAACTCATAATCTCCAATTTAAAATGAGGTAAACCCATGATTTCTCTTTTTAATAGTTTATCTTTTTCATTTATATTATTATTTTTAGGAATAACAGGAATAATGATTAGAAAAAATGCACTATTTACTCTTATTAGCATAGAAATCATACTAAGTGCTATAGGACTATCCATAGCTATTTTAAGTACCTATTGGGATGATATAAATGGACAAATATTTTTTCTTACCACTCTTACTTGTGCTGCTAGCGATTCAGTCATTGGACTAGCTCTTTTATTGCAATTATATCGTATTCATAAAACATTAAATATTGATTTATTAAATGAGATGAAAAAATGAAACATGTTATATATTTAACAATTCTATCTCCACTAATTTCTTTTTTATTATTAACTGTTTTTAAAAAAACATTTTCATATAAAATAAAACATTTTTTTGGAATTTTAGGATTAATATTTTCACTACTATCTACTATTTATACATATATAATATTTATTCAAAAAAATCCACTAGAAAATTTAAAGTATCCAATATTAACAATATTTGATTTTAACTTAAATTATTATAACTTATTCAACGGTTTATTTTTAGATCAATTTTCACTATTAATGTTAATGCTAATTACAATAATAGGAATTATTATTTATATCTATTCAATATCATATATGGAATTAAAAAAACACAAATTTTCTTTTTTTGCATATATCAATTTTTTTATTTCTGGAATGATTTTACTGGTATTATCTAATAACTTATTACTTATGTATATTGGATGGGAAATAGTTGGACTTTTTTCTTTTTTACTTATTGGGTTTTATACCTCTAAACTAGAAAATGGAAAAAATTCAATAAAAACTTTTTTAATTACTAGAACTAGTGATATTTTTATCCTATTTTCTATGTTACTAACAAACTATATTTTCGGAACCTTAAATTTTGAACTAATAAAAATAAAATCTATTCACTTTCACAATTGGTCAACACTAAGTAGCTTTAACTTATCTGTTTTATCTTTTTGTTTATTAATCGGAGCTATTGGAAAATCTGCACAAGTGCCATTACATATTTGGTTATCTAAAGCAATGGTAGGACCAACTCCTGTTTCAGCTTTAATTCATGCAGCTACCATGGTGACAGCAGGAGTATATTTAATTATTCGAACTCATACCTTATTTTATTTATGCCCAAAAACATTAGAAATTATTAGTATAATTGGAATTTTTACTTCAATTCTATCTAGTTTTTGTGCTCTCTTTGAAAAAGATATAAAAAAAATTTTAGCGTACTCTACTATCAGTCAACTAGGATATATGTTTTTATCTCTTGGAATACAAGCATGGAATGCTGCTTTCTTACACTTAATCAACCATGCTTTTTTTAAAGCTTTACTATTTTTGTCAGCAGGATTATTAATTAATTTGCATAACAATGAAAAAAATATATTTAAAATAGGATCCATAAAGAAAAAACCATTACTTTTATATGTTTTTTTTCTAGTAGGAAGTAGTTCTTTAGTATCTTTTCCTATTATTACATCCGGATTTTATAGTAAAGAGCACATTTTACATGCGTTATTAAATCAACAACACACTTGGTTTTTGTTATTAGGATTTCTAAGCATTTTTTTAACTTCTCTTTATACATTCAGAATGTTTTTCATTTTATTCCATAGTCATCCATCACTAAAATTATATAACAAAAATTTAAAACTACTAAATAACGTTCCATTAGTAATATTAGCAATATGTTCTACTTTTATTGGTCATTTAATTATTTCTAATATAACTCAATTTTCCTATGCTCCAAATATTTCTAATGAAAAAAAAATTGTATTAGAAACAGTGTCCAGTATATTTTGTATCCTTGGAATTTTATTCGCATATTTTTTATGGGGATCAAATAATATTTTTTCTAAAAAAGTTTTAAACTCTAAATTAGTAAGTAATTTAAAAACGTTCTATCCACAAATAGGACTTGAAAAACTATATACTTATACATTGGTACGATTATTTTTCTTTATCACTTCAAAACTCAGATATGATCCAGTATCAATAATTTGTAATTTTCCTGTTAAAATATTTAAAAAAATAAATAATTTATTTTTACAACTCTCTTCAGGATACATACGCTGGTACATATTTATTATTATGACAAGTGCAACTTATTTAATCTACATTCATAACTTTTTATATACAACTTATCTATAAAAAAAATTAAAAATTTAAAAATCAAATTATATACTTCACTATAAAAATAAAAATATCATACTAATAGGCTATAAAAATGTTACTTAATGTTTTAATTTTACTTCCGTTTTTAGGAAGTATATTATGTTATTTATCTTCTTTTTGCAATATTAAACTTCCACGTTGGATAGCTTTATTTACAACTACTGTTTTACTTTTAATCACTTGTAAAATACTATATTCTGAATTTTATATCCATCATTTACACTATTTAAATCATTCTCTGTGGAACTATGAATACTGCATTCCATGGATTCCACAACTAGGAATAAATTTTCATTTAGCTCTTGACGGACTATCTGCTTTAATGTTGACAATAACCGGATTATTAGGAATATTTTCTATTTTTTGTCATTGGAATGAATTAGATAAATCTACAGGAATGTTTTACTGCAATCTATTATGTATATTAAGCTGTACTATAGGTATATTTTTATCTATAGATTTATTTTTATTTTTTTGTTTTTGGGAACTAATATTACTACCTATCTATTTTATTACTGTTTTTTGGGGAAATTCTTCACTATCTATGAATAGTAGAACCAATTCTGCAAATAAATTTTTAATATACTCACAACTATCTAGTTTATTAATGCTTGTTGCAATTATAAATTTAGTTGTAATAAATTATAATACTTCTCATATACTAACTTTTGACTATAATAATTTTAAAAATCTAAAATTAACATTTTGGACAGAATTTTTTATTATGATAGGCTTTTTTATTCCTTTCATTGTTAAAATGCCAATTATTCCTTTTCATGGATGGTTACCTGATATACAAAAAAGTTTCCCTACTAGTTCTTCTGTTGACTTAGTTAGTGTAGTTTTAAAAACTTCTTTATACGGAATATTACGTTTTAATATTTCTTTATTTCCTAAGTCTTCTATTTATATCTCTAAATACGCAATATTATTAGGGTTATTTACTTTTTTTTATGGATCTTTTTTAACTATTGCGCAAAAAAACATAAAAAAAGTTATTTCTTATACTTCTATATCTCATGCTGGAATCATGCTCGTCGGAGCATATATATTTAATATTACGTCTTATAAAGGACTAATCCTTTATACAATATCAAATATGTTATCTATATCAGGATTATTAATTTTGATTCAATATTTATATTTTTATTTCAATACTTATAACTTAAAAAAGATGAAAATATCATACTGTTGTAAAAAATGGATATCCGGAAGTTTTTTATTTTTTTTACTAGCTAACTTAGGTATTCCTGGAACCGGAAATTTTACAGGAGAACTACTAATTTTACTAGGAAGTTTTAAATACTGCCATGTATTATCTATAGGAATTTCTATTGGACTAATTATGGTTACCGCATACTCTATGTATGTCATATATAACATGTATTTTGGAACATCTTTGCAGTTTTATACCAATATTCATAAAAAGAAATTTGTAAAAATACAAACTATAATTTTAATATTGTTAATAATAATTATAGGTTTATTTCCTAAAACTATAGGATATATTTCTTATTACCCTTTAAATAAAATTTTAAAAAATTTATTATACACATATTAAATGTGTATAATTAATATTTACAAGGTTGCATTCTATATGTTAAATAATATATTTTTTTTATTTATGCCTTATACTGTTTTATTCCTAACTATAGTAATATCAATAATATGTGTTTCAATTAAAAGAGATCATAAATTATCTTTCTTTATTACTATATTAGGATTAATAATATCTTTAATTACATCTATTTATATTAATAATAATGACGTTCCTATTAACGTCTCTAACTTGTTTAAAATAACTGAAATATCTTCTATAATAAATAATATAATTATATGTACAACAATTATAATTTGTATATTTTCCTATACATGGTTAAATCGAAGTATCTTTAAAAAAGAAGAATTTTATATTTTATTACTATTATCTACATTAGGATGTTTAATGCTAAATATATCTTCAAATATGCTCTCTTTATTTGTAGCTGCAGAATTAATTTCTATTCCATTTTGCGGATTACTAGCATGTAATGAAAATAAAAAAAAATTTATAGAATCTTCTTGGAAATATATTATTTTTTCTACTGTATCATCTTCAATTTTATTACTAGGAATAACATTAATTTATTCTATAATTGGAGAATTTCATTTTAAAGAAATTCAACAAATGATGTTTTTTAATTCATCCAAAGAAGAATTGATTGTTATAATCGGATTTTTTATAATTTTTATATCTATTTTATTAAAACTATCTATCTTCCCATTTTATTTCTTAACTCCAGATCTATATGAAACAATTCCTATGCCTTCTCTAATGTATTATTCCACTTCCTTTAAAACAACTTTTTTATTTATTATAATTAAATTATATTTATTGCTAATAAACATAAAATTATACTTTTTAATTTTATTATTAAAAACTTTATCTTTTTTATCTATAACCATTGGAAGTTCTTTAGCTATTTTTCAAAAAAATATAAAAAGGCTCTTAGGTTATGCTTCTATTTCTCATTTTGGATATTTACTTATTCCATTTATTTTACTAAAAAGCGAAACATACACTTTTTCTCTAGAAAGTATATTGCTCTATATCGTAGGATACACTTTGAGCAATATTATTATTTTCGGAACTATTTGTATAGTAGAACAAGATCAAACCAATAATTCTGAAAAAAGTTTATATTCTTATTCTGGTTTATTTTGGAAATATCCATTATTAACTATAGCTTTTACTATCGCTCTTCTATCTTCTGCTGGAATACCATTTACTATAGGATTTATAAATAAAATATTTATTTTTTTACTATCAATCAATAATCAATCATGGTGGTTAACTGTAGGAACTATTTTTGGAACAGTTATTAGTTTATATTATTATGTAAAAATAATAAAAATTCTGTTTATTAAAAAAAAAGAAAATTTGGACGATTTTAAAAATTTAAAAAATAAACAAATAAACTATATTGTTTACAGTTCTCAATTAATTATATGTTTTTTTTCTCTAGTTATTATAATGTTGGGAATATACCCACAAATTTTAATCAGTCTATTATAATTAATCATTATTAATTATATAATATTATATAAAATACATTCTAAAATATATATATATATATATTCATTGATTATAAATGTGTGCTACTAATACAAATACCATGAAATGCTATAAAACTTAAAATCTATTTTTGATAAAATTTTTATTATTTAAATAAACTACATATGTCACTAATTTTTACATATAACAATTTACTATATAAAATATAAATTTTTTAATTTATTAAATACAATTAAAAATTTTATTTATTAAACGAACACATCTAATTCTTAATTATATAAAAACAAATTTATTCATATATTGTTATTAACATTCTTTGCATACTTAATTCTTATTAAAATATTAAACAATTTATAAAATAAAACATGCGAATTTAAAAACGTACTTTAATATTTTTCCAAAAAAATAATATTACTTCACAAGTTATGATTATTTTACAAATTTAGTTTGTTTGAATCTAATTTTAAAATAGTAATAAAAATTATAATTATTTCTACATTTTGTATATCATTTACACTAATATTTTTGTATATAGTAAATTGCATTTACAAGCTATATTTTATATTTTATTAATTATGTTAAAAACATTTTATCTGAAACTTACATAATCAATATTATGTACCAGTTTTATTTTGCTAAAACAACTAAATGGAAAAATATTATGGCATTAGTAGACTACTTAATTATATTAGCATTATTTATTTCTTGTTTAATAAGCTTTTTAAAAGGTTTTTTTCAAGAAATATTATCTATTTTTTTTTGGATCGCAAGTATCTATATTTCTATAAATTATTATTCTTTTTTTTCTAAACACTTTATTAACATACATAATAAAATTATAAAAAATTTTATTATGTGCTTTCTGTTATTTGTTATAATAATGGTACTTGAATCATGTTCTAAATATGTTTTAACAGAATTTATTCTACAATTAGGATGTAGTCAAACAAATAAAATATTAGGTTTAGCGTTTGGATTTATAAAAGGAACAATATTAATTTCTATTTTAATTTTTATACTAAATACTTTTACTTCTTTCAGTGCAAGTCATTATTACAAACAATCTATGCTAATACCTTATTTTAATTATTTTATAAAAAAAATTTTAATTTTTATTAAAACACAATATTTTTAATTTAAAAAAAAAATAGAAATAACATATCTGTAGTCAAATATATAATGAATATTAATTTGCACTATATAATGGTAGCAATTATTAAATATATACATATAGTTACATTTTTATAAAAACAATTTTCTTACAAAAAAAACTATTTATACTATTTTTTTTAATGATTTTTTATTAAAATTAAATATTTTATATAAATATATATATATATACATATATATATATATATATATATAGAAATATTATTATCTATTGATATAATATTTAATATGATTATTAATCATCACTATTAAAATAATTAATGCTCAAACATTTCGGAAATAGATTCTTCATTACTAATTCTACGGATAGCTTCTGCTAACATAGATGACAACGTTAAAGTACGAACTTTATTAATTTTTTTTATTTTTTCTGTTAGAGGAATTGTATCGCATACAACAACTTCATCTATAATGGATTTGTCTAAATTCAATGAAGCTTGTCCGGAAAATATAGGATGAGTAGCATAAGCAATAACACGATTAGCTCCTCTTTCCTTTAATGCTTCTGCTGCTTTACATAAAGTGCCCCCTGTATCAATAATATCATCTATTAACACACAATCTTTTTTTGATACATCCCCTATTACGTGCATAACTTGAGATAAATTAGTATTAGGACGTCTTTTATCAATAATAGCCATTTCTACATCATTTAATAACTTAGCAATCGCTCTAGCACGTACTACTCCTCCTATATCCGGTGAAACAACTATAGGATTATTTAACTTTTTTTTAACAATATCTTCTAAAAGCACTAAACTCCCAAAAACGTTATCTACTGGAATATCAAAAAAACCTTGAATTTGTTCTGCATGTAAATCAACAGTTAATACTCTATCTACTCCTACACTAGATAAAAAATCAGCTACTACTTTGGCTGTTATAGGAACTCTGGCAGAACGAACCCTACGATCTTGTCTAGAATATCCAAAATAAGGCATTACTGCTGTAATTCTTCCTGCTGAAGCTCTTCTTAATGCATCTACCATAACAACTAATTCCATAAAATTATCGTTAGTAGGAAAACAAGTAGACTGAATTATAAAAACATCGTTACCTCTTACATTTTCATTAATTTCAACACTAATTTCTCCATCACTAAATTTACTAACTACTGCGCGTCCTAATGTAGTGCACAAGCACGTAGCAATTGATTTAGCTAAATTTGGAATAGAATTTCCAGAAAATAGTTTCATTTTATATATAAAACCTCTTGACGTTTAAACTAGTATTTAATTAATTTAACACTCTACTAAAAAATTATTTTAATTATTCTAACTATAAAACAAAATTTTGTTTTTTATTAACTATCTATAAAAAATCTTAATCTAAATTGTTTATTTTGAATTAAACACTTATAAAAAAATAAAAATAAACTTAAAATACATATAATAAAATGTTATCTTTCATAATTAAATATAAAATATGTTACTAATGTAAAATATCGTATACAATGTTTTATATCATAAAATATTTTTTACAAATTTTAGATAATGTTTATTCATGTTTATATAACATCACATTTTTATATTTTTTGAAATTACTATCTTTTCCATTCATTATTTCATTTATTTTAAACTAAATTTAATATTTACTTAAAATTAATTTTAAAAATATAATTATTCTTTAAAAAAATTAAAAACAATAAAATATGTAATATATATTGCATATATTTATATAAAAATCATTGTTACCATGAATCTGCTACGATCTATATAAGTAAAAATCGTACTAAATGCAATTTAGTTAAACTGATCACAATAAAATTTAAGGTATATAACAACGATGCATCCTTCTATAATAAAAAAACTAGAAGAAATAAAAAAACGTTATCATGAATTAGAAATTATGCTATCTGATTCAAATATTATTCAAAATCAGCACCATTTTAAAAAAACATCTCAAGAATATGCTAATATTTCAAATTTGATAGAAAACTTTTTAAACTGGAAAAAAACGTTAAAAGAAATAAAAAAAACCGAACTATTATTAAACGATCAAGAACTTAAATCTATAGCTGAATCTGAATTAAAAATATTAAAAAAAAAATATTTAAAAATAGAAAAAAAAATAAAAAAATTACTAATCCCTAAAAATCCTAATGATGAACATAGTTGTTTTATAGAGATTAGAGCCGCTACTGGAGGAAACGAAGCAGCTATATTTGCTGGTGATTTATTTAAAATGTATACAAAATACGCAGATTTATGTCTATGGAAAACAAATATAATTCACATTAGCGAAGGAGAACAAGGAGGATTTAAAGAAATAATAGCTAGAATACGAGGAAAAGGAGTAGTTGGAAAATTAAAATTTGAATCTGGAGGACACAGAGTTCAACGAATTCCTAAAACAGAATCTCAAGGTCGTATACATACTTCTACTTGTACTGTTGCTATAATGCCTGAATTACCTAAATCTGAAAGAATAAATCTTAAAACAAAAGATTTAAAAATAGATACTTTTCGTTCATCTGGAGCAGGAGGACAACATGTTAACACAACAGATTCAGCTATTAGAATTACACATATTCCAACTGGACAAACAGTAGAATGTCAAGATGAGCGATCACAACATAAAAACAAAGCTAAAGCTTTATCAATACTAACAGCAAGAGTCAACGCTTTAGAACAAGAAAAAAAAAATCAAAAAAATGCTTTAACTAGAAAAAATTTACTAGGAACCGGAGAAAGATCTGATAGAAATAGAACTTACAACTTTCATAAAAATAGAATTACTGATCATCGAATAAATTTAAGTTTATATTCTTTAAATGAAATTTTGAACGGAAAACTAGATTTACTTATCCAGCCACTACAAGAACAGTATAACGCTAATATTATACACTCTTTATCTAAAGATACATTATGAATATAAAAAAATGGATTCAAAAATCTACTATAAAACTATCACATGTTAGTTCTCCACAACTAGACTCAAAGTTACTTATAATGTATGTATTAAAAATAAATAAAAAGTATATTATACTTCATGAAAAAAAAAAAATAACATGTAAAGAAATACAACACTTAAAAAAGTTACTTATACGAAGATATTTACTAGAACCTATTGCTTATATTACTAAAAAGAAAGAATTTTGGTCTTTTAATTTCAATATATCTATACATACCTTAATACCTAGACCAGATACAGAAATTTTAATAGAAAAATCATTGTTTCTTCTAGGAAATAAAAAATCTAACATATTAGACTTAGGTACTGGATGTGGAAACATTGCTTTATCTATTGCAAGCATGAACAATAATTATTTTGTTACTGGAGTAGATATAGATAAAAACGCTGTTCTAATGGCAAAACATAATTCTAAAAAACTTAATATTAATAACGTTACGTTTTTTATTAGCAATTGGTTTTCTACTATAAAAAAAAAATTTCATATGATTGTAAGTAATCCTCCTTATATAAGTAAAAAAGAATTTAAAAATCTTAGTAAAGAACTATATTTTGAACCAAAAATAGCACTATATTCTCCAAAAACAGGACTAGGATATATAAATATAATTATTAGTAATGCAAAAAAATATTTACATTCAAAAGGATGGATAATTATTGAACACGGATTTCAACAAAAAAATCAAGTACAAAAAATATTTAAAAAAAATGGTTTTTTATATGTTCAATCTTACAAAGATTATGGAGGAAACTATAGAATAACTATTGGAAATAAACCACATATACAATATAATAAACATATTAATAAGAATTTATAATTAAAAATTTATACATTTATTTAAATAATAAAAAATAACATACATTTTATTAAATTACTTTTAAAATTTAATAATAATTGAAAATAACTACATATTACTATTATTAGGAAAAAAATGTTATCATTTTCAAATATTGATTTCTCTAAATCTTCACTTTTGCATACTATAATCCACGCATTGAAAAAAATAGATAAAAATTTTTCCTCTTCATACGTATTATCTGACATAAGAAATAAAATAAAAGAAGCAAAAATATACGTTTTAGTAGAAACTATAAGTGAATTGCAAGTAAAAAAATTACTTGATCTATTTTTTTTTCGATGGAAATTTGGAGGAGCGAAAAAAAAATACCAACTATCTGATATGTTATGGATTGATAAAGTACTAAAAACACGTCAAGGAATAGCATTATCTTTAGGGATATTATTGATGCATATTGCAGAAGAAATTGATTTAACATTAACTCCTATATTATTTCCTACTCAATTAATTTTAAAATACTTTTATTCAGATAAATGTACTTGGTATTTTAATCCACTAGATGGAGAAACTATAAATCATCGAACATTAGATATGTGGATTAAAGGAAATATTAGCCCAACATCAGAACTAAAAAAATCAGATTTAGAAGAATCAACTCCTATTTTAATTTTAAAAAAATTATTAAATACTCTTAAAACATCTTTAATAGAAGAAAAAAAAATGGAATTAGCGTTAAACACAAGCAATGTATTACTTGAAATAAATCCAAATAATCCATATGAAATTCGTGATAGAGGATTAATTTATGCTCAACTAGAATGTTATAACGCATCATTACAAGACTTAAATTATTTTATTGAAAAATGTCCAGATGATCCTATAAGTGAATTAATAAAAATACAAATCCATACTATTGAACAAAAAAAAACAAATTTTCATTAAAGTATCAACATTTAAAAATATAATATTCTTGTTTATTAAACACTATGTATTAATAAAAAAAACACAATATTTATGCATTTATTCCATAATATTAAACATTTAATATTTCTATTTAACTTTTTTAAAATTCTATTTTAAATAGTAATTAAAAAAACCTGTATATACTTACATTGTAATAAATTTATTATATATTTATCTAAAAAACTAGTTAATTTTCTATTAACTAATATAATATATATTTATATAAGCAATATACAATTTAAAATTGTTATTTGTTTATTTTAAAAAATGTTTTATTTTTATTACTTATACTTATATTGTATTAATTAAGTTGAAATAATTTATATTAATTGAAATACTATTAATATAGTGCGTAAAATTAATTCATATATTTATAAATTTAAAATTTTATTATTGTTTTTAAAAGATAAATATAAATATATTATCTCTAATATATTAGAGTTATTTTTTTTTAAGACTCTAAAAATAGTTAATTTCTATAATAAATATTATTTTTTATTTACATAAATTAAACTAGACTACTATGAAAAACACACTTATTCTTGTTCTTAATTGCGGAAGTTCTTCTATAAAATTTTCTATTATAGATATAAATAACAATACAAAACATCTTTTTGGTTTAGCAGACCGCCTAACTTTACAAAATCCTTCTATTTCTTGGACAATATACGAAAATAGTCATAAATGCGCTTTAAAACAATATAGTGATCATAAAACCGCATTGAATTTTATGTTTTCTGAAATTATATTAAAACACAATCATTTTTCAAATAATCTTAAATTTATATCTCATCGAGTAGTTCATGGTGGAGAAGAAAAAAAAGCTGCTGTATTTATAGATGATTTGGTCATGCAAAATATAAAAAATATGTCTTGCTTTGCTCCTTTACATAATCCTATTAATCTCTTAGGAATACAATTATCTATGAAAATTTTTCCTTCTCTTGCTACTAAAAATGTTGCTGTTTTTGACACATCGTTTCATCAAACTATTCCGCTCATAGCTCATATGTATGCTATCCCTTATTATTTTTATAAAAAAGAAAAAATAAAACGATATGGAGCACATGGAATTAGTCATAGTTATGTATATGAACAAGCTACTATAATGTTAAAAAAACCTAAAAACACTTCAAATATCATTACTTGTCATTTAGGTGGAGGATGTTCCATAACAGCAATTTGCCAGGGAAAAAGCATAGATACTTCTATGGGATTAACTCCTCTAGAAGGTCTAGTAATGGGAACTAGAAGTGGAGACATAGACCCGGCTATAATATTTTATATGCATAAAAATTTAAAAATAAAAATGCATGATATTTATCATATACTTACTTTACAATCTGGAATTAAAGCTATAAATAAAAAAACTAGTGATTTACGTTACTCTGAAAAAAATTATTTTATTGATAAAGATGCTAAAAATTCTATAGATATTTTTTGTTATAGACTAGCTAAATATATAAGCGGATACACCTGTGCTATTCAAGGAAATTTACACGCTATTGTTTTTACTGGAGGAATTGGAGAAAACTCTACTCTAGTAAGAAAATTAACTATTTCAAGATTATCTATAATAGGTTTATTCATAGACGATGATTGCAATAACAATCAAGAAACTAAAAAAGCACGATTTATTAATAAAAAAAACAGCATTCCTATACTAGTTATTCCAACAGAAGAAGAAATAGCTATAGCTCGAGAAACATCTAAAATAATTTAATGTATTTAAATCTCACTAAAAGTTAATATTAACAATATGAATAACACTATTATGTTAATTCCAATAGGTTATAACGTTGGTTTAACAACTATAAGTCTAGGACTTATTAATTCCATCAAAAAAAAAAATAATGACTTTATTTTTTTCAAACCTTTTACAATTAAAAAAAATAAAAAAACATCATCTTCAACTACACTAATAATAAAAAAAAACAAATTATGTACTACTATTAATTCTATTGTTATAAATAAAATCACTGATTTAAAAACAAAAAAAAATTTTTCTAATTTTATGGAAATAATATATAAAAAATATAGAAACCATAAAACTGAAAAAAAAACTTTTTTAATAGAAGGAGTTGAAGAAAACGAAAATTTAGATAATATAAATATTGTATTAAATCTCAAAATTGCTAATGAAATAAAAGCAAATATTATTTTTGTTACAGATTTAAAAAAAAATAATTCAAATTATATCAAAGAAAAAATAGATTATATTAATAATATAATACAAAGTAACACTACAATGAAAGTACAAGGATTGATTATTAATAAAATAAACTATCCTAATAGTATAGTAAATATTATTAATAATAACAAAATTAAAAAAATAAAATTAAACACTCTTATTCCTAAAATTCACAATTTATCAATATGTAAAAATATTTCTTTTATACCATGGAATGTTAAATTATTCTCTATTTCTTTAAAAAAATTATGTTCAATACTACATATTAAAGTTTTCAATATTAAAAATATCAATATTACGCCTATAAGTTCTATAATGATTTTAGATAATGAAAAAATAACACTAAACTGTGCTCATAAAAAAAATACGTTATTCATTATCGATTTAAAAAGAAAAATTAATATCAATAATTTATGCGAACAATTAAATAAATCTATTGTTTTATTAGTAAATGCTAATAAAAAACATAATTTATATGTAAAAAATTACTATTATAAAAAATTTGATACAAATCCTTCTTTTTTATATTCAGAAATAAACGTATCTAAACTAGTATTTCAACTAGTAAATTTAAACTTTAAAAAAATTAATCTAAACAATATATGCATTGAAAATATAAAAAAATATATTTCTACCTACCTTCATAACATGATACATATAAACAATATCAAAAAAAATAAAACATTACCGTTAAACTATTCTGCTATAGAATTTAAATATTTCTTAACAAAAATGTGTTCTAGTTTAAATAAAACTATTCTATATACAGAAGGTGAAGAAGAAAAAATAATTCAATCCGCAAATATTTGTACTCAACAAAATATAGCTTCTTGTATATTATTAGGAGATCCAAACAAAATATATAAAACTGCATCAAAAATGCATATTTTAATTAACAAAAAAATAAAAATTATTAATCCTAATTTTATAAGAGAAAAATATATTAATCATTTAATTCGATTACGTAAACATAAAGGAATGAATCTAGAAAAAGCTAGCTATGATATAAAAAACAATATGGTTTTATCTACTTTAATGCTTGAACAAAATGAAATTGATGGTATTGTAGCAGGAATAAAACAAACTACTGCAAATACACTTATACCACCATTTCAATTAATCAGAACAAATAAAGAAAAATCTTTAATTTCATCTATTTTTTTTATGTTATTTAGAAAAAAAGTACTTATTTTTGCAGATTGTGCTATTAATATTTCACCTAACGAATATCAATTAGCAGAAATAGCTATACAATCAGCTAATACTGCTAAAAAATTTAAAATAACTCCTATTATAGCTATGATTTCTTATTCTACTGGTAATTCAGGAAAAGGACGCTCTGTTGAAATAATAAAAAAATCTATACAGATAGTAAAAAAAAGTCATCCTAGTCTTATTATTGAAGGTCCGATTCAATATGATGCAGCAATAAATTATAAAATAGGAAAAATAAAAATTCCACATTCATTAGTATCTGGAAAAGCAACTATATTTATTTTTCCAGATTTAAACACTGGAAATACTGTATATAAAGCAGTTCAACAATCTAATAACATAATTTCGATAGGACCAATAATACAAGGTCTAAAAAAACCAGTAAATGATCTTTCTAGAGGATCTTCAATACAAGATATAGTATACACAACAGCTATAACAGCAATTCAATCATATTTAAATTAATAAAATATATATATATAAAAAATTAAAAATATTTATATAAAAATATTATTAAATTTTATTTAAGACAAAAATTATTTACTTAAAAAAATAAAAAAATAAATATTATGTTTATTTAAAGTATACTTTAAACATATTAAAAAAATAAAAATATCTAATACAACTAAATTATATTTATTATTAATAATTCATTAATTTTCTATAATTTAAAATTTTTGAACTCAGCACTATTTAAATTAGAATCAATTTGCCCTACCAAATAAGAACTTATTTCTGATTCTTGAGGTGCTACCTGCACATTATCCGACATTAACCAAGAATTAATCCATGGAATAGGATTAGAACAAGTAGGAAATATTGATTTAAACCCAACTGATTTCATTCTAATATTAGTTATATATTCAATATATTTACATAAAATGCTAGCATTTAATCCTAACATCGAACCATTTTTAAATAAATATTTAGCCCAAATTTTTTCTTGATTAGCTGCATTTTTAAAAATTAAATAACATTCATTTTTACATAAACTAGCAATTTTATACATATCTTCATGTATATCAAATTTTGATATAATATTAATCATGTACTGAGTAGCAGTTAAATGTAATGATTCATCCCTAGCTATAAGCCTAATTATTTTAGCATTACCTTCCATTAACTTTCTTTCTGCAAAGGCAAAAGAACAAGCAAAACTAACATAAAATCTTATAGATTCTAATACATTTACACTAACTAAACACAAATATAGTTTTTTTTTTAATTCAGTTAAACTAACTTTTAATATTTTATCATTAATAGTATGTTTTCCTTCTCCTAAAAGCTGCCAATAATGAGTCATTGTTATCAACTCATCATAATAACGTGAAATATCTATAGCTCTATTTAAAATATGTTGATTAACAATAATGTCCTGAAATATACTAGAAGGATTATTAGTTATATTTCGAATAATATGAGTATACGATCTAGAATGAATTGTTTCTGAAAAAGACCATGTTTCTATCCAAGTCTCTAACTCTGGAATAGATACTATTGGCAAAAAAGCAACATTAGGACTTCTTCCTTGAATTGAATCTAACAAAGTTTGATATTTTAGATTACTTAAAAAGATATGCTTTTCTTGTTTAGATAACCTTTCAAAATCAATTTTATCTCTAGATAAATCAATTTCTTCTGGTCTCCAGAAAAAAGATAACTGTTTTTCTGTTATTTTTTCAAAGATTTCATATTTTTGTTGGTCATATCTAGAAATATTGACAGATTGCCCAAAAAACATTGGTTCCTTTAACTGATTGTTGTTTTTTTTTGAAAAAGTAGAATATTTCATAAAATTAATAACCAATTATATGTTTAAATATTATCTTACAAAATAAATATATACTACTAAAAACTTATAACTTACACTTTATATAACACATGCACCATTATCACAATGATCAAAAAATTCAATGCTTTTTTTATTCTTTAATTCCAGTTCTCCTGCTCTATCACGTGTATTTTGATAATATAAAGTTTTTAACCCAAATTTATAAGCAATTAATAAATCTTTTAACAAGTGTCTTATAGGAATTTTTCCATTTAAAAATAATTCTGGATCATAATTAGTATTAGTAGAAACACTATGATCTATAAATTTTTGCATGATTCCAACTAACTTTAAATACCCAAGATTGTTAGGTATACTCCATAATAGTTCATATTTATTTTTTAATTTTTCATAATCTGGAACAACTTGCTTTAATATTCCATCTTTTGAAGTTTTAATACTAATAAATCCCCTTGGAGCTTCTATTCCATTGGTAGAATTAGAAATTTGAGACGACGTCTCTGACGGCATTAACGCTGATAAAGTAGAATTTCTTAATCCATATTTTTTTATTTTTTTCCTTAAAGATTCCCAATTAAATTTTAATGACTCATTACATATCTCATCTACACTTTTTTTATACGTATCTATTGGTAATAAACCTCTAAAATAATTAGTTTCATGAAATAAACTACATGATCCTCTTTCTTTTGCTAATTGAGAAGAAGCGCTTAATAAATAATATTGAATAGCTTCAAAAGTATTATGAGTTAATTTGTTTGCACTACCATCAGAATATCGCACATTATTTTTTGCAAGATAATATGCAAAATTAGTTACTCCTATACCTAAAGCCCTTCTTCCTATTGCACTATTTTTAGCAGCAATGATAGGATAATTTTGATAATCTAACAAAGCATCTAAAGCCCTTACAGTTATATTTGCTATATCTTCTAAATCCTCTATTTTTTTTATTTTTCCTAAATTAAACGCAGATAATGTACATAATGCTATTTCTCCATTTTCATCATTTAAATCATTTAAAGGTTTAGTCGGCAATAATATTTCTAAGCATAAATTAGATTGACGAATAGGAGCCTTATCAGAATTAAAAGGACTATGTGAATTACAGTGATCTACATGCTGTATATAAATCCTACCAGTTGAAGTTCTTTCATTCAAAATTAATGAAAATAAATCGGTAGCTTTTACACACTTTTTTCTTATATTTTTATCTTTTTCATATATCAAATACAATTTTTTAAACTTTTTTTGATTACAAAAAAAAGAATTATATAAATCTGGAACATCTGCTGGGCTAAATAACGAAATGTTTTCTCCAGATAAAATTCTTTCATACATTAATTTATTTATTTGAACCCCATAATCTACGTGTCGAACTCTATTTTCTTCAATTCCTCTATTATTTTTTAAAACTAATAAACTTTCTACTTCATAATGCCAAATAGGATAAAATAAAGTTGCTGCTCCTCCTCTTACTCCACCTTGAGAACAAGATTTAATTGCACTTTGAAAATATTTATAAAATGGAATGCAACCAGTATGAAATGTTTCTCCATTTCTAATAGGACTACCTATAGCACGAATTCTTCCTACATTTATTCCAATACCAGCTCTTTGAGAAACATATTTTACAATAGCACTAGCCGTTGAATTAATAGAATCAAGACTATCGTCACATTCTATTAAAACACAAGAACTAAATTGACGTATTGGAGTTCTTACTCCTGACATAATAGGAGTAGGTAAAGAAATTTTAAACGTAGAAATAGCATTATAAAACTTTTTTATGTACATCATTCTAGTAATTTTAGGATAAGTAGAAAACAAACAAGCTGCTATAAGCATATACAAAAACTGAGCACTTTCATAAATCTTTCCAGTAATTCTATTCTGAATTAAATATTTTCCTTCTAATTGTTTAACAGCAGCGTATGAAAAATTCATATCTCTATAATGATCTATACATGCATCCATAACTAAATATTCATCTTTAGAATAATCTTCTAATAAATGCTTATCATACTTCCCCTTTTTTACCATATTTTTAACATGATCATATAATGAAGGAGGTTGAAATTGACCATATGCTTTTTTTCTAAGATAAAAAATAGTTAATCTAGCAGCTAAAAACTGATAGTCAGAAGCATCTTCCGTAATTAAATCTGCAGATGATTTTATCATTATTTCATGTATTTTAATGGTTTGTATCCCATTATAAAACTGTATTTTAGAACGAGATATAACTTTAGATAAAGAAATATTTTTTAAACCATTTGAAGCCCAATTTAATATTTGATTAATTTTTTTTAAATCAATTGTTTCTTTTCTACCACTTCGCTTAGTTACAAATAAACTATCATTCATATAACATATACCCATACTTTTTTCGTTTTAACTAATAAAAATAAACATAATAATTTTTATTAAAATAATTACGCATAAATAATAAAATTAGAAATTCTATTATTCTTAAAATTATATAGTTTTATATAACGAATTATTAATTTATTACTGTGTGTTATACATATAATTATAGAACTAATTAATCTAATATAGATTCATTTACTTTTTGTAAAGCTACCACTTTTTCTTTAGAAGTAGTTCTTATTAATATTATTCCTTGTGTATTTCTTCCTAAGACACATACTTCTGAAATCCTAGTTCTTACTAAAGTACCAGCATTGGTTATAATCATAATTTGATTGTTTTTTACAACTTGTATCGCACCTATCATTATTTTATTTTTACTAGTTATTTTAATTGCAATAACACCTTTTGTAGCACGCGATTTTACAGGAAATTCTGATAATTTTGTTTGTTTTCCGTATCCATTTTCAGTAACAGTTAAAATATTTCCAGATCCACGTGGGATTATTAAAGAAACTACTGTATCTTTGTCATCTAGTTTTATTCCTTTTATTCCAGATGCTACTCTTCCCATAGTTCTAACTTTATCTTCAGCAAAACGTACTACTTTTCCTTTCTTTGTAAACAACATCACATGATCTATTCCACTTGTTAATGCAACACCAATTAATTTATCATCATCTCGTAAATTTATTGCAATAATTCCTTTATTCCTTGGACGTTTAAATTCTGACAATCTTGTTTTTTTTACTACTCCGTTTGCTGTTGCCATAAATATGTTTATACCATGATTATATTTATTAATTGGTAAAATAGTTGTAATTCGTTCTTTATAACTTAATGGTAATAAATTGACAATAGGTTTTCCTCTAGCATGTCTACTAGCTTCTGGTAATTGATATACTTTCATCCAATAAATAATTCCTTTGCTAGAAAAACATAGAATCGTATCATGGGTATTAGCAACAAGTAAACTAGCAATAAAATCTTTTTCTTTCATTGAAGTAGCAGATTTTCCCTTACCACCTCTTTTTTGAGCATTATAATCAGATATAGGTTGATATTTTACATATCCAGAATGAGACAAAGTTACAACAACATCTTCTTTATTAATAAGGTCTTCTATAGTAACATCCGACTGATCAGCTATTATTTTTGTTCTTCTATCATCTCTAAAATTCTTAGAAATATCTTTTAATTCAGTTTTAACAACATTAATTAAGTTTTCAGAATATTTTAATATATCTACTAATTTTTGAATTTCAATAACAATTTGTTTATATTCACTAAAAATTTTATTTTTCTCTAAATGCGTTAGTTTATATAATCGTAAATCCAAAATTGCTTGAACCTGTTTTTCATTCAATAAATATTTTTTATTAATATTAATAAATGTATGATTTATATTTATTGATTTCAGTATTGTATTTTTTTTTAAAATATTATTAATAAAATCTGTTTTGTTAACTGTCCATCTTCTAGATAGTAATATTTGTTTAGCTTCTAAAGAACTAGATGCATTTTGAATAAGTTGTATCATTCTTTTAATATTACCTAAAGCAATAGTAAAACCTTCTAATACCATAGCTTCATTCATAATTTTTTTTAATTGAAAAACAGTACGACGTCTTACTATATTTTTTCTATGATTAACAAAACAATGTATTATTTCTTTCAATGTCATTATTTTTGGTTGTCCATTACACAATGCTACCATATTAATTCCAAAAGAAATTTGTAATTGTGTTAATAAATATAACTTATTAAGTATAACTTCTGATATAGCCTCACGCTTTATTTCTACAACAATTCTCATACCATCTTTATCTGATTCATCGCGTAAAGCAGTTATTCCACTAATTCTTTTTTCTTTTACTAATTCAGCAATTTTTTCTATTAGTTTAGATTTATTTACCTGATATGGTAATTGATAAATTATTATCGATTCTTTTTTAGTTTTTTTATTCACTTCTACGTGTGTACAAGATCTTATATATATTTTTCCTTTACCTGTACTATAAGCTTCTTTTATACCAAATTGTCCATTAATTATACCTGACGTTGGAAAGTCTGGACCAGGTATATATTTCATAAGATCTTGTACATTAAGATTACTATTATCTATATAAGCTAAGCAAGCATCTATTACTTCTTTCAAATTATGCGGTGGGATATTAGTTGCCATTCCTACAGCTATACCAGAAGATCCATTTATTAATAAATTTGGAATTTTTGTAGGAAGAATATCTGGTATTTTTTCTGTTTCATCATAATTATTTATAAAATTGACCGTATCTTTATCTAAATCACTCAATAATTCGTAAGCTATTTTTGACATTCTCACTTCTGTATATCTCATAGCAGCCGCTGAATCACCATCTACAGATCCAAAATTCCCTTGTCCATCTACTAACATGTAACGCAGTGAAAAATTTTGAGCCATGCGAACAAGAGAATCATAAACCGCTGAATCACCATGAGGATGATATTTTCCAATAACGTCTCCTACAATTCGAGCTGATTTTTTATAAGGTTTATTCCAATAGTTTCCCAGAACACTCATAGCAAATAGTATTCTTCTATGTACTGGTTTTAAACCATCTCTAACATCTGGTAAGGCTCTACCTATAATAACTGACATAGCATAATCTAAATACGATTTTTCTAATTCCTTTTCAATATCTACTTTCTTAATTTCTCTTGAATCATCTAACATAAAACAATTATCCTTTACATTTTTATTACATAAAAAAAGAACATAATTTATATTAAATACCATTAATTAATTCTAATATTTTTTCTATTTTAAAATAAGTTTTATTAGAATTAACTACCAGTAATTATTTTATTCGAAACATATACATTTATATTCGTATAATATTTAATTCTATTTAATATATATAACAATAGAAGCATTAATAATATTTTATTAATGCTTTATTATACTAGTAAACATATTTATTTAAATAAAATAAAAAACAATAAATATAGTATTATTTTAATTAAAATGATATATTTGTAAAAAATTTATACATATAAAATATATAGTTTTTAACATCAAATTATTTTTTACAAATCTATTACAATAAATGACATTAACAAATTATATAATTTTATAGTATTTTATAGAATATAATGATATGCGATTATATAACAGAAATCACACATATTCGAAACTGTAATAATTATATGTACATACCTATATAACTACACTAGATTAGTACATGCTAAAAATTACAACTAACATTTAATTTTAGGATATATATTTCATGAAACAAGAAGAAAAAAATCTTATTGATAATTTATTTAATCAATTAAAAAAAAATGAAGAAAAGTTTCCAGGAAGAAATACAGAAGCTGAAAAATACATTAAAAATTTAATATCGATCCAACCGAACTCTATTTATTATATAGTACAAACAGCTTTAGTTCAAGAAAGTGTGATTAAAAAATTAAATACGCAATTAAAATTGCAAGAAAAAATTTATAAAAAAAAAGAAGAACCTAATTTTTTATTTTCTTCAGTATTAGATAAAAAGGATAATACGATTTCTTCTATAAACAATACTACTCCAGAAATAAAAAAAAACTATAATCACAATCAATCAAACCCGAACAATCCAATTAATAATCCATTAAATAATACTCCTCATAATACTAGTAATGATAGTTTTTTAGGAAATGCAATTAAAACAGCAGCAGGAGTAGCAGGAGGAGTTGCATTAGGTAATATGTTTTCAAATTTATTTCAACATAATAATAATGAACAACATATCGACCACATTATTGAACATGATACAATTATAGAAAAAAACATAAATAACACTGATTTCCAAAATAATAATAAAAACAATGTAAATAATACGGAAGAAGAACTATCGTCGCATACTGCTCCTCATAATTATAATGATAATACGGAAGAAGAACTATCGTCGCATACTGCTCCTCATAATTATAATGATAATACGGAAGAAGAACTATCGTCGCATGACATGTTTAGTGATAACGACGAGATAGACGATCTTAATGATTTGTAAATAAATTTTATATCTATCAAATATATTTAAATAAAAATAAATTAATTTAACATTTTACACTCATCATTATAAAACCAGCAAAAAAATATAACTATGCTGGTTTAAACTTCATATTAAATATATGTTATACATATATAAAACATTAAAAACTATAAACTATTGCTATGTTTTGTTAAAAACGTTTTAACACCTAATGAAGAAGGAGTCATACCTTCTTTTCCTTTTTTCCAATTGGCAGGACATACTTCACCAACTTTTTCAGTATGTTCAATAGCATCTATTATTCTTAAAAATTCCTGAGTATTTCTTCCAAAAGGAAGATCATTAACTACTTGATGGCGAATAATTCCATGTTTGTCTATTATGAAAGATGCTCGTAAAGCTACTCCTAAAATAGGATGTTCTATACCATATAATTTCTGTATTTTTCTCTTTATGTCAGAAACCATTACATATTTAACTGGTCCAATCCCTCCATTTTGACGATCAGTATTTCTCCAAGCATTGTGTACAAAAACTGAATCTATAGAAATTCCTATAATTTGAACCTTACGTTTTTCAAAGTGAGAATAAGCATTGTCTAAAGATATTAATTCAGAAGGACATACAAAAGTAAAGTCCATAGGCCAAAAAAATATAATAGAATATTTATTATTTACAAATTTTTTTAAATTAAAGTTATTTACAATATCACCATTTTTTAAAATAGCTGATGCAGTAAAATCAGGAGCGGGCAATGTTACTAATGACATAAATTTCCCTTAATAAAATGTTTATTGTTTTAAATAATGTCAAATTACAGCTTTTACTTTTAAAAAATATTATTACACAGTATAATGAATTATATAAAATATGAAAATATATATAAACTTTAAATTCTATCCTTTTTTATATTTTAACACTGGAATCTATTCTGATAAAAATGAATAATACTAAATATTCTTGGAATAATATTTTAATAGAAGAAAAAAAAAACCTTATTTTATAAATCTAATCAAATTTATAAAACAACAAAGACTAACAAAAACAATATATCCTAAAGCGAAAAATATATTTAACGCTTTTAAATTTACACCATTTTATAATATTAAAGTAGTAATCATAGGACAAGATCCTTACTATAATAAAAATCAAGCTAATGGTTTAGCCTTTTCTGTATATTCTCAATGTACTATAATTCCTCCATCACTAAAAAATATTTTTAAAGAAATAAATAACGATTTAAATAAAAATAAATTATACTCTGACGGATGTTTAATTCGTTGGGCTAAACAAGGGATTCTTTTACTAAATACTATTTTAACAGTAGAAGAAAAAAAACCTATGTCTCACGCTAATATTGGATGGGAAATTTTTACAAACCAAATTATTAATATAATTAATCAATTAAGAAAAAATATAATTTTTATACTATGGGGATCATTTGCAAAAAAAAAATTACCATTAATCAACACAAAAAAACATTTCATATTAACTTCATCGCATCCATCTCCACTATCAGCGCATAGAGGATTTATAGGATGTAATCATTTTTCTAAAACAAATAAACTATTATTACAACTAAAAAAAAAAATTATAGTGTGGTAATTTAATTTAAATTAAGACTAATATATAAAAAAAATATTTTTATAATACAAACTAAAATACATATATATATATATATGTATATATATATATATATGTATATGTATATGTATATTCTATATATAACATATTAATAAATAAGACTTTATGTAACAACGTTTACTCTAACTTTTCTTAATATTTCATTGTTAAAAAAATAACCCGGTTTTACAACATTATGTACGATGTACGAATCTTTATCTTTACCATCAAGATGATTATTAATTTCATGTTTTTTATGTTCAAAACAACTATTTTTACTGACTTCTATTTTTTTTAATCCAAATTTAAAAAGACACTTTAAAAGTAAAATTCTAGTTAATACTATTCCTTCAATAATAGGATCTTTTAACATATTTTCTTTTTTTACTGTATATATAACAGAATCCAACAAGTCTAACACAGGAAAAAAATCTAAAAAAAATCGTTTTAAATATTCATTTTTAATATTAAGCAACTCTATGCCTAAATTTTTTTCAAAGTTCTCTATGTTCGCTTGATGTCTTAAATTTAAATTTTTAATTTCTTTTTTTATATTAAATATTTTTTTTTGAATTTCATTAACTTTCTGTGACGTATATTTAATATTTTTAATATTTTCTATTTCATCTATAATAGACTCATCATGTTTTTTTTTTTCTTGCAATGTTTTCTGATTTTGCATTTTTTTTAAAAAATTTTTATCTTGATAATTTTTTTTACTTTTATCATTCATAAAATACCCTTTAGAAAAGTAAAAACTTATAGATTTTTAGTTAAAATTTAAATGATATAAAAAATTATTATATAAAATTTTTTAAATTTTATTATAATTTAATATTTATAAATAAATCCTATACAAAGGAAATAAAAGTGGTAAACAAACAATTTTACTACATTGGCATAATTGGTCAACCTAGAAATAATCATTCTTTGATAACCCATAAAATTTTATATTACTGGTTACTAAAGAAAGGATATGAAGTAATTATCGAAATTGATGTTTCAAAAAAATTGAAATTTCACATTAAAACTGTTGGTACATTAGCAGAAATTGGAAAACTATGCGATTTAGCTATTATCGTAGGCGGAGATGGAAATATGTTACACGCAGCTAGAGTTTTATCTTCATATAATATAAAAATTATCGGAATAAATCGAGGAAAGCTAGGATTTTTGACTGATTTAGAACCTGATACTGCATTAAAAACATTAGAAACAGTACTTAATGGAAAATATTTTCTAGAAAAAAGATTTTTTTTAAAAATACAGTTGTCTAAAAAATTTGATAAAAAAAAAAAAGTTTTAGTGCTATTAATGAAGTTATTCTACATTCAGATAAAGTATCTAACATGATTGATTTTGAAGTATATATCAATAAAAAATTTTCTTTTTCTCATCGATCAGATGGATTTATTATATCAACTCCAACTGGATCTACAGGTTATTCATTATCAGCTGGAGGTCCCATTTTAGAACATTCTTTACAAGCAATAATACTTATTCCAATGTTTCCTCATACTTTATCATCACGTCCTGTAGTAATTAGTAGCAACAGTCATATTTGTTTAAAAGTAAATAATATGCATAAAAATCTACAGATCAGTTGTGATAATCAAGTTATTCTTCCTATAAAAATAAAAGAAAAAATTTTTATACGGAAAAGTACTAATTACTTGTATCTGATCCATCCAAAAAACTATAATTACTTTAGTCATTTAAGGTCTAAGTTAAATTGGTCAAAAAATTTTTTTTAAAAATATATATATATACATCATATAAATTAACTGTATTAACATACGCATATCTACTTATAACGTAAGATATATAATATGTTTGTTTTATGGAGCTGGCGGGATTTGAACCCGCGTCCAAAACACTTACGATTATGGTTCTACATGTTTAGTCTATATTAATTTATTGTTTTTCTGATATAAAATAGACATAGATCAAAAAAAAATCTTGTAAAAACTTTAGCATATAATATTTACAAGAAAATATTAACTATGCGATCTTTTACATATGACCTTTTATACACAAAAATGAAAAAGAAGCATTTTTGTAAAAGGGCTTTACACAGTTTTTTAAGCTGCTAAAGCGTATTCTGTTTTTTTGTTTGCGTTTAAATTTTTACGGTTTTTACGAGGCAACCGTAACCCTCGACATGCACCATATATTTTTAGTTATTTTGTCGAATCCAATATCAGCCCCAAAAAATGCAACTATTATTATACCAAATATTTTTTTTAATTTATATATTTTTTAAATTTATTTAAAACGCATATATTTACAAAAACACTATACAACTATTTTTATAATGGATTAAACGCACTCTATTTATACTATACTTAAATAAATTATACGAATTTCTTTGCTAATTTATTAGTATTTTTTTATAATTGCAATTCTTCTATTATTTAAAATTACATTCTTATTATTCTAAATTATATTAAAGGATCCTTCTAAAATATGAATACTCTCGAGAAAATAAAAAACCAAATAAAAAAAAATAACATTCTACTATATATGAAAGGTTCTCCTGAAAAACCTCAATGCGGTTTTTCTGCTCAAGCAGCACAAGCTATATCTTTATGCAAAAAAAAATTTGCTTATGTTGATGTTTTAGAACATCCAGATATACGCAAAGAATTACCAAAATATGCTAACTGGCCTACTTTTCCACAATTGTGGATAAAAGAAGAACTAATTGGTGGATGCAACATAATACTAGAAATGTTTAATAATGGAGAACTTCAAAAATACATCGATTCTGTTTAGAATTTTATTCTTAATGTTATTAATTACCAATTTAAACTTTTTCTATATACGTTTATAAAAAATATGTGTTAATTTAAATAAAACTTATCTTTATAAATTAAAGATAATAGAAAATAAAATTACATAACGCATTTATATTTTATCAAAATATATAACCTATTTCTTAAAAATTAGTTTCGTTTGGAGGCCATCCACCTAATCGCTTCCAGCGATTAACTAATTCGCAAAAAAGATCAGCAGTTTGTAATGTATCATATAACGCAGAATGCGCTTGATTATTATCAAAACAAATACCAGCTGCTTTACAAGCTTTAGCTAAAACTGTCTGACCAAAAACTAAACCACTGAGTGATGCTGTATCAAATGTAACAAATGGATGAAAAGGATGTTCTTTTATTCCTATTCTGTTTATTGCTTCAATTAAAAACGTATGATCAAATGCAGCATTATGAGCTACTACTATCGCACGACTACATTTTTCTCCTTCAATTCCTTTATATATGCAAGAAAAAATGGATTTAAGAGCTTTTTTTTCACTTACCGCTTGTCTTAAAGGATTAAAAGGATCAATTTTATTAAAAGCCAATGCTTCTTTTTGTATACATGCACCTACAAACGGAATAATATGAAAATGTAAAGTATCTTTTTTCTTTAACCATCCATCTTCATCCATGCTTAATGTTACAATAGCTATTTCCAATAAAGCATCTTTTTGAGGATTAAATCCAGCTGTTTCTAGATCTATTACTACTGGATAAAAATTACGAAATCTACTAGACAAAGAATTTTTTTTATTATTATTTAACATATTACATCTCGTTTGAATCATATTTAACAAATTTTATTTATTAAAATAGATAAAAAATAACAGACATATATATATTTTAACCTTTTTATTTTAAACACATACATATATACATAAATTAAAAAATAAAGTGTATACTTTATACATAATTTATATAATAAATCTTTTTAAGTACAAATAAAACACCAAATTATATAAAATATAATAATATTTTATATAAAAAATTTATGTAAAATGCAAATATTTTTTATAAAAAACATATTATTGTTCTCGTTAAAAATAACATTATCTATTTATTTACATCTATTTAATAAAATAAAGTAAAAATTAAATTTATTAAAAATAATACTACTTATTTTATTATACTACAGGAAAAAAAAATGCGATTTACCTTACCAGAATTACCTTATTCATATAATGCATTAGAACCTTATTTTGATGAAAAAACAATGATTCTACATCACACTAAACACCATCAAAATTATATAAATAATACTAACGCAATTCTAGATTCTATTAATTATCAAGAGAATTCCATTGAAAAACTTATTTCATCTTTAGATACAATTCCGCTAGATGCAAAAAAATTAATAACTCTACGCAATAATGCAGGAGGACATGCTAACCACAAATTTTTCTGGAAGTGTTTAAAACCACAAACAAAACTTTCTGGAATTTTAAAAAACAAAATTGAAACTCAATTCAAAAATATAGATCATTTTAAAAATGTATTTGAACAAACTGCTATAAATCATTTTGGATCTGGATGGATATGGTTATTACATGATAAAGGAAAATTGAGTATTACTTCTACAATTAATCAAGATAATCCTTTAATGGAAAAGAATACTAAAAATTTTAAAGGATATCCAATTTTATGTTTAGATCTATGGGAACATGCATATTATTTAAAATATTTTAATAACAAACTAGATTATGTAAAATCTTTTTGGAATATAGTAGATTGGAACGAAGCTATCAATAGAATTTAAAAACAATACTTTAGTTGAATACTACTTTAATAAAAATAAATTTATTCAAAAAATTACTATATAAATTTAACATAATCATAAAAAACTTAAAACATTGTTATTTAAACTTGTAAAATTTACAACTTTAAATAACATAATTATAAATTCAAGTTAAAATATGAAAAATATAAAAATGATAGTAGGATTAGGAAATTCAACAAAAAAATTTGAAAAAACTCGACATAATGCTGGACATTGGTATATAAATAATTTAGCTAAATTCTTTAATATATCTTTAAAAAAAAAAAAAGAAGGAGAAATAGGAACGATTCTAATTAATAATTTAAAAATAAAATTATTTAAACCAAATTCTTTTATGAACTTAAGTGGAATACCTATATTTTATATAGCTTCATTTTATAAAATTAAATTGAATAATATTTTAGTTGTTCATGATGAATTAGACTTAATACCAGGAATTGTTCAATTCAAAAAAGGATACGGACATAACGGTCATAACGGACTAAAAAGTATAATTAATAATTTTAATCAAAAAAATACAGCTCAACATTATTTCTTTAGAATTAGAATCGGAATTGGAAGACCTGCTAGTTCTACAACAATATCTAATTTTGTATTGTCAATTCCATCCAGTCAAGAAAAACTATTAATAAATAATTCAATTAAAAATAACATAAAATCAACTTACACATAAAATACTTACATTATTAAAATAGGATAAAAATGGGATTTAAATGCGGTTTAATAGGTCTACCTAATGTAGGTAAATCAACTTTATTTAACAAATTAACAAAAATGAACGTCTCTGCATTAAATTTCCCTTTCTGTACAATACAACCAAACATAGGAATAGTACCTGTAATAGATGAAAGATTAAATATGATTAAAAATATTGTGCACCCTGACACTACTACTCCTGCAAAAATGACATTAATAGACATTGCAGGATTAGTAAAAGGAGCTTCAGAAGGCGAAGGTCTTGGAAATCAATTTCTATCTAATATACGTGAAACAGATGTAATTATACATGTTGTTCGATGTTTTAAAGATGACAAAATTATTCATATATATTCTGAAGTAAATCCTATTAACGATATAGAAATTGTTGAAACAGAACTTATGCTCTCTGATATAGATAGATGTGAAAAAATTATTTTAAAATTGAAAAAAAAAACAAAAAAAACAAATAACGAAATAAATAAAATAAAAAATCTATTAAATTCATGTTTAATGTATTTGAATCAATCTAAAATGTTAAATAGTATTGATTTTGATAAGAATGAACTAAAAATTTTATCTGCATATAATTTTTTAACCTTAAAACCATTTATGTATGTAGCTAACACTGATCAATCAAAAAAACAAAATAAAATTTTAGAATCCTTATCTTCATTAAAAAACAAAAAAATAATACCTATTTGTCTAACTCAAGAAAAAAGTACTACTACTTCATATTCAATAAAAAATGAAAAAAAACAAAAAGAAAAAAAATATAAAAATTTAAAAAAAATTATAAAATGTGGATATGACCTACTAAAATTAGAGACATTTTTTACAGTCGGAAAAAAAGAAGTTAAAGCTTGGACTATCAGTAAAAATAGCTATGCTACTACAGCAGCAGGAAAAATTCACTCTGATTTTGAAAAAGGATTTATAAGAGCAAAAGTTATATCTTATATGGATTTTATTTTTTACAAAGGAGAAACTCAAGCTAAAAAATTCGGGAAATGTAGATTAGAAGGAAAAAGATATATAGTTCAAGATGGTGATATAATTCAATTCTTATTTAACAATTAACTTTAAAAAATATTTATTTTAAATATTATAAAATACAAATATATTATTTTTATTACTGAAATTTATATCTTCTAGAAATAAATATATAATTTTCTAGAAGAAATATAAATTTATTGATTTAATAAAATTTCTTTTAATAAAACAAAATCAGGATTAATATTTTTAGAAAGTAATATACTTTTTTCTCTACTTGCTAATTCTTTTGGTAAAGACAAAGAAATATTTAAAACTTCATCAACAACATCTTTAAACTTAGCAGGATGAGCTGTTCCTAAAAAAACACCATATTCTTGTTCTTTTATTTTTTCTTTTAACAATTTGTATGCAACAGCAGCATGAGGTTCAGATGTATAATTTAAACTATATAACTCTTTAATTTTTTTCTTAGTTTCAATGTCCGAAACAGAACCAAATCCTAAACTTTTTATACTCCATTTTTTTCTTCTAAATATTTCTTCTACTCTAGGCCAGTTATTAGGTTGACTAATGTCCATAGCATTTGATATGGTTGAAATAGTCTTTCTAGGTTTCCACTTTTTATTTAATAAAAACCTCGGAACTGTATCATTAGCATTAGTAGCAGCAATAAAAGACTTTATTGGTAAACCTAATGATTTAGCTAACAAACCAGCGGTTAAATTTCCAAAATTACCACATGGAACAGATATAATTAATTCTCGTCTATTCTTCTTTGATAATTGAGAGAAAGCTTCAAAATAATAACAGATTTGAGCTAATATTCTACTAATATTTATTGAATTAGCTGAATTCAAACCATAATATTTTCTTAAATGACTATCGTTAAACGCCTGTTTAACTAAATCTTGACAATCATCAAAACTTCCATTTATAGATATTGTTTGTATGTTATTACCTAAAGTACAAAAAAGTTTTTCTTGTAATACACTAATTTTACCTTTAGGATACAAAATAACTACTTTTACATTATCCATTAAATAAAAAGCATGTGCTACAGCAGCTCCAGTATCACCAGAAGTAGCAGTTAAAACAGTAATACGTTTATTATTTTTCTTATTTAAATAAGATAATGTTTGAGCCATGAAACGGGCTCCAAAATCTTTAAAAGCTAAAGTTGGACCATGAAACAACTCAAAACATGAAATACTTTGATTCAGTATTCTTATTTTAGGACTTGAAAATGAAAAAGATTTCTTGACAATTTTTTCAAGTTCATTAAAAGGTATTTCATTACCTATAAACATAGATAAAACAAAAGTACTTCGATAAATAAAATCCATATCAAGTACTTTTTCTAAATCTGATGTTTTAATTGTCGGTAATTTTTTAGGAAAAAACAATCCTTGATTATTACCTAAACCTAATTGAACAGCTTGTGAAAAAGTAACTATTTCTGTAGCATCTTTTAAATTATATAACTTCATATTAATATTACCTTATTTTTCGTGCTCCTACTGTATCAACACGACAAATATCAACAAAACCTCTATCATTATCTAAATAATTCTTTGTCAACCACGTAGCAATATCATTAGCTACTGTAATATCTTGACATACACTAAAAAAAGTAGGTCCAGATCCAGATATTCCACATGATAAAGCACCTAAATCCATAGCTAAATTTTTAGCTTCTAAAAATTTAGGTAATATTTTTTTTCTATACGGTTCAGCTATAAGATCTTTCATACACTTAGCCGCTAAATTAGATTGATTAGTATATGAAGCATGAATAAAACTAGATAAATTCCGACTATGCTCAATACAAATCGATCTTGAGTATACATTAGGAAGCAAAGAACGAGATAATTCTGTAGAAACTTTAGTACCAGGCCAAGCTATAATCCAAATCCATTTTTTAAAACTAGGAATAGACTGAGATATTATATCTTTTTTATGAATAATTAACTGTAATCCACCTAAATAACATGGAGCTACATTATCATAATGTATACTTCCTGATATTTCTCCTTCCAATTTCCCCATTAAATATAATATTTCTTTAGGAGATAACGGTGTTCCAAACAAAATATTCATAGCTACTAAACTAGCTACTATAGAACAAGCACTAGATCCTAGACCTGATCCTATAGGCATATTCTTCTCTAAATTTATAGATACAGGAATTTCTTTTTTAATAGTTTTAGAGAAAAGAATCCAACATTTTAAAACAATATTTTTTTTTAAATCTTTAGGTAATTCATCAGAAAAATAACCAGAACAAGTTATTTTAAATTTTTTAGACACTTTAATTGAAACGCAATCCCCTAATAATTTTCCACTAATAGGAGATATAGCTACACCTAATAAATCAAATCCAACATTAATATTACCAATTGATGCTGGCGCATAAACTTTTACCACTTTTCTACTCCTAACTTCTACGATAATGTACAAATTAAATCTGAAAAAACTCCAGACGCAGTAACATTATTTCCAGCACCATACCCACGTAAAACTAACGGAAGAGGATTATAATATTTACTATATAAAGATAATGCGTTCTCTCCATTTTTAACTGTATATAACGGATCGCTTTTTTTTATAAAATGAATCTTAACACAACATTCTTTATTTTTATCAATAGTTCCAACAAATCGTAATACTTTTCCTTCTTGATTTGCTCGTTCTACAAGATTTGAAAAATATGTATCTAACTCCTTTAATTTATTGATAAACTTTTCTTTATCTTTAATATTTTCAAAATATTGAGGAATTATAGACTGTATTTTTATATCTTTTAATTCTATATAATTACCTACTTCTCTAGACAATATTAATAACTTTCTAGCTACATCTATACCAGATAAATCTTCATATGGATGAGGCTCAGTAAAACCCATTTTTTGTGCTTTTATAACAGCCTTAGAAAATAACATCCCTTCTTCTAATTGTCCAAATACAAAAGATAAAGAACCGGATAAAATACCTTTAAACTTAATTAAATAATCTCCAGAAATTAATAATTTTTTTAAAGTCTTAATAATTGGTAAACCTGCTCCTACATTTGTTTCATATAAGAAATTTTTTTTATATTTACAAGCAGTACTTCTAATATCATTGTATAATTTCATACTAGACGTATTTGCTTTCTTATTTGAAGTTACAACATTAAATCCATTTTTAAAAAATTTACAATAACTTTTTGTTATCATAACATCTGAAGTACAATCAACTATTACTGGATTAAATAAAGTATTATGTTTTTTAAAATCTATTAATAAATCAATGGAAAAAGACATACTGCTATTTAATAATTTTTCTTTCCATTGTTTATAATCAATTCCATTAATATTTGTCAACATATACTTACTATTTGCAATTCCACAAATTTTAAAATTAATATTTTTTTTCTTTAAAAAACTTTGCTGATTATATATTTGTTTTAGTAATGTGCTTCCAACATTACCTACTCCTATTAAAAATATTTCTATTATTTTATTGTTATAAAACAATTTTTCATGTAAGAATTTTACTATTCGCAGAAGAAATTTTTCTTCTACTACAATCGATAAAGATTTCCATGACATACCATAAACTAAATCCACTATATTTATTTTTAAATCAGATAATACAGAAAAAAATTGGGTAAAAACATTTAATCTATTAAGTTTATTGATACCTACAACTGAAACTATAGATAAACTACTTATTATAGAAATTGGATATATAACTTGATTTTTAATTTCTAATTCAAACTCTTTTTCTAACACATATTGCAAATGCTCTTTATATTTATCATAAATATAAAAAACAATTTCATTTTTGAAAAATGATTTCTTCACTAATAAAATTGATAATTCATTATTGCTAAATACTTTTGAAAAAGCTCTAGAAAAAACGTTATAATTTTCTTCATTACTAATAGTACAAATTTTTACCATTGTAATTTTATTAAGATGAGTAATACATTTAATACATGAAGAATAACTATTTAATGTACTATTAGATACTAAAGTACCTTTTTCTTTAGGTTTTAAAGAATTTTTTATTAAACAAGATATGTTAAAACTTTTTAATGGTTTAATCGTTTTTGGATGTAATACTTTTGCACCAAAATAAGACAATTCTATTGCTTCATCATATGAAAGATACTCTAACAATTTAGCTTTTTTTATTATTCGTGGATCAAAACTATATACTCCATTTACATCAGTCCATATTTCACAATGTGATGAATCTAAACAAACTGACAATACAGAAGCAGAGTAATCTGAACCATTACGTCCTAATAAAACTAATTCTTTTCTAGAATTTCCAGCAATAAATCCTGGCATTAATATTATATCTTTTTTCGAAATATTTAAACTTTTTATTCTTTTTTGCGATTTTTTAATGTTGATAAATACATTTCCTGAACTACTAATTACAGAAAAAAAAACATCTACAGGATCTATAACTTTAACAGTAAAACCTTTAGATAAAAATAAAAAATTCATTATTTCTATAGAAAAAATTTCTCCTGTAGACATTATTTTTGCATAGGTTTTTTTTGAACATTCCTGTAAAAAACTTATACAAAATAATAAATTTTTAATTTTTTTAAATAATTTTTTTAGCAAAGATACTGAAGAATCAAAATAATTATTCGATTTTTCAGAATAAAGTTCTAATAATAATTTATAAAAAAATTGATACATAATATTCAACTTACATGTAAAATCTTCGTTGCGAACAGCTATATCAATTAATTTTTCTAAATTATCTGTAACAGTAGCAGGTGCTGATAGTACAACTGAAATTTGTTCTTGTTTTGTTTTTTTTGCAATTATTTGAAATACATTTAAAAAACTTTGAGCATCTTTTAGAGAAGTACCACCAAATTTTAATGTTCGCATATATAAAATGCTCCTAAACTAATAAATTAATTTTACCTATTTTTAATATTAACATTTATTAAAAATATTAAAACATATACATTTATGTATATATTCAATAAAACGAAATGTTTTAAATAAATTTTAAAAAATATTATTCTTGTTAAGAATAGAATTTATTTTAGTTATTAGAACTAAAGCATTTTAAATTTAAATCAAAATTAATATTCAACTATTTTATAAAAATATTAATAAAAATATCTTTATAAAAATAAAAACTGTTTGTTAATAAAAAATTGAATTCTAGAAATATGTGTATATTTACTAATCATAAATAATAACAATTATAAAAAATTCAATATTTTTATATATAGAGTTCGATCTTTAAAAATAAAAATATATAAACATATTATTTACCCTTAAAAAATATTTTAATTATACTAAAAATTAAACATTCGATATTATTAAATATATACATATTAAATATTACTATATATATCTAACAATATAAATACTATTTATATATATTTTTAAAGACGACTAACAAAATAATTATTTAAAAATCTATTAATACCATTTCATAAAAATATAAACTTTTAATCAAAAAATGAAAATTTTCAATTTTTTATTATAAATAAATTTTTTTATACTACATGCATATTCATTATATATTTTTCCAATTACCTATAACAAAATATTTATTAAAATTATTGTCATAAAAATATAAATTTTTTGTTAAAGAAACGGAATGCTAATTTTTTTATAAATTAGCATAACATATTTTTTATAAATAGAATTAATAGTTATATTTAAATTGAAAATTTTATATACAATATACATGTATTTTTTTAAAAAAAATTTATTTTTTTAAATACGAAGCCATCCAAAGATACGAGTAGTCTTTCAAATCACTATTTTTTTCTACTTTATCTCTTAATAACATTAAATCATAAGCAGGATAAAATACTTTTTTATCAATTGTGTTACGACTAAATTTTTTAGGGAATTTAAACATATTAACTTGTAAAATCCAAATTTCTTTTATAAACAAAATCATTTTTTTTGGCATAGCTAATTTTACAGAAGCATAATCTAAAACATTGTTTGTAGAAATAGAAAAAGATTTAAAATAAGAAAACTTTTTCTCTTTTTTAATTTCTAAAGTTTTTTTTACTTGAAAATACCATAAAAGAACAGAGAAAAAAAAAGCAGGTTCTACTTTTATTTTTTTATGAATATAAAAATCTGTTTTTTTTAAAGCTTGCATAGTTAATAATTCTATAGGATAGATTATCCTTTTCTTTATACAAGAAGATAAAAATGGAAAAAGAGGTATTAACAAAGAAAATCTTCGTAATTGTTTGTAAATACTATAACCACATCCAGTATAAAATAATTTTATAGATTCATTAAATAACCTCGCTGAAGGTACTTTGTACAATAAATTAGATAATTTTACTATAGGTTGTTTAGTTCTTTCTTCTATTTTCATTTTTAATGAAACAGAAAATCGAATTACACGTAACATCCGTACCGGATCTTCTCTGTACCTAGTTTCTGGATCACCAATTAATCGAATAATCTTTCTTTGTAAATCTTTAACTCCTCCAACATAATCTTTAATAGTGAAATCAGTCATACTATAATATAAAGTATTGATAGTTATATCTCTTCTCTGGGCATCTTCTTCAATATTCCCAAAAGTATTATCACGTAACAACATTCCGTTTTTAGTTCTTTTTGTAGAATAATTTGCTATATTCTGCAAATCACTTTTTACATTTCCTCTAAAAGTGGATACTTCTATAATTTCAGAACGAAACATAATATGAGCTATTTGAAAACGACGACCAATTAATCTAGAATTTTTAAATATTTTTTTTAATTGTACAGGAGTAGCATTTGTAGTAATATCAAAATCTTTAGGTTTTTTTCCTAAAATTAAGTCTCGAACACTACCTCCTACTAAATAAGCTTCAAAACCTGATTTATTTAATCTATATAATACTTTAATAGCATTTTCACTTATTTTTTTTCGAGAAATATTATGGTATTTAAAAATTGTAAGAATCATTATATTATTTTCTGTAAATATTAATACAAATATCAATGTTAACTACTTAATTTGCAATTATTCTTATTAAATAAAAACGTTAAAATTAATCTTTTAATAAAAATGATACATAGTCATATTCTAAAATTATTTTTAATAAATTAATAATTTTATCATTTACTAAAGTTTTAATAATTCTTTTTAAATAAGAAAAAGTAAAAAATATTAACACTATACTTTTACGCCTATATTAAATTGATTTATAATGTAATATTATACACTTTTTCAAATTACTTTAATTTTGTAAAAGTAATGAAGTTAGAAAACAATAAGCAAAACATAAAAACTACTATTTTCCAAATATTCATATGAAAAAAACTATTATTTTAGTAAACTAAAACGGGATAAATTACCCCGTTTAATTTAAAACTACTTTATCCCATTAATTGTTTTTCTCTCATTTCGGCTAACGTTTTACAATCAATACATAAATCAGCTATAGGACTAGCTTCTAATCTTCGAATCCCTATTTCTATAGTACAACATCTACAGTATCCAAATTTATTATTTTTTAATCTATTTAAAGTAATTTCTATTTTTTTTATAAGTTTTCTTTCTCTATCTCTGTTTCTTAGCTTAAGACTGAATTCTTCTTCTTGAACAGCTCTATCAATTGGATCAGGAAAATTTGAAGCTTTTTCTTGCATAGTTGATAATGTTGAACAAACATCTTTTTTTATTTGTAAATACCAAGCTGTTAAAATTTTTTTAAAATGGTTTCTTTGAAATATATTCATATATTCTTCATCTTTTTTAACTGTATAAGAACACACTCCAGCTATAGCTAATATACTTAAAGATGAAACTTTACTATTTTTTCGTTTATACATTATATTCTCTAATATTAAATATTGTTTAAAATAATAATAAATATCAAAAGTTTAAAAAAAAATACAAGTATTTGTTATATCTACTATTTTTTTTAAACTCAATCTATGATTATATTTTATACAAATTAAATTTGTAATAAATCATAAATTTAATTGTAAATCATATACTAAATATACTTCGACAAAAATATAAATATATAAAAAATACATTAAAATAATAATTACTAATTGAAATTTCTAATTTAAAACAAAATTTTCTTAATTTTATTGTTTTTACACAAAAAAATTATATATTTTATAGATTATTATCTTAATCTATAACGTAATCTACATTTAAATACATTTAATAAATATATTATTATATTTAACTATAAAAAAAAAAAATATATGAAAATTGCTTTAGGTATCGAATATAACGGAAAAAATTATCATGGGTGGCAAAACCAAAAAGAAGTAATAACCATTCAAGAAACATTAGAAAAAGCTATTAGTTACATTGCTAATCAAAAAATAAAAGTAATTTGTGCTGGAAGAACAGATACTGGGGTACATAGTTCTGGTCAAATAATTCACTTCCAAACAACATCAAAAAGAACAGAAAAAGCATGGACTATTGGAGTCAATTCTAAATTACCTAATGATATTTCTGTCTGTTGGATAAAAAAAGTTCCAAATAATTTTCATGCACGTTATAGTGCCACATCTCGTCAATATCAATATATTATTAATAATAGTATACTACGATCAGCTTTACTAAATGATTATTCTTATCATTTTTTTAAACCATTAAATGAAAAAAAAATGCATTACTCAGGACAATATTTAATAGGAGAACACGATTTTACTAGTTTTCGTTCTACATATTGCCAATCTAAAAGTCCTTATAGAAAAATAATGAATCTATCAGTATCTAGATTTAAAAATTTAATAATTATTAATATACAAGCAAATTCATTTTTACAACATATGGTAAGAAATATAGTCGGTTCTTTAATTGAAGTAGGAACTAATAAAAAACCTGAAAATTGGATACAAAAAGTTTTAAAAAAAAAAAATAGAAGATTAGCAGGGATAACAGCAAAATCTTCTGGACTAAACTTAATTTATGTTAATTATCCAATAAAATTTAATTTTATTAAAAATAAAAAACCACAATTTGTACTATAAAAAAATTATAAATAAATTTAATATAAAAATAATTTCCTTAATAAAAATTGTATTACTAAATACATCAATGTATTAAGCTAAATAAACTAGAAATAAAAAAAAATTTATAACTTAAAGAATTATAGTTTTACTATTAAAAAATATTAAACTATATAAAAAAAAATAAGTAATCCTATTATATAAAGTAATAAAAAATACTATCAACTTAATTAAATATTTAAATGAGAAACATAACATGTTTAAAAAATTATTTAAAAATTTCTTTCTTAATAAAAATGATAAAATACTACAAAATTTTAAATTAATAGTACAAAAAATTAACTCCTTTGAAAAAAATATAAAAAAATTAACTGATAAACAGTTATCAAATAAAACTGATTATTTTAAAAAATCTTTAAAATCAGGAAAAAGCCTTAACGATTTATTACCAGAAGCTTTTTCAGTCGTCCGAGAAGCTAGTACAAGAATATTTGGAATGAGACATTTTGACGTTCAATTATTAGGAGGAATAGTATTAAATAATCATAGTATTGCTGAAATGAAAACTGGAGAAGGAAAAACTTTAACCTCTACTTTACCTGCATACTTAAACTCCTTAATCGGAAAAGGAGTCCATATAGTAACTATGAACGACTATCTTGCTAAACGTGACGCAGAAAACAACACACCTCTTTTTAAACTTTTAAAAACAACTGTAGGACTCAACATTTCAGGTATGTCTCAAGAATTAAAAAAAAAAGCATACTTAGCTGATATTACATATGGAACTAATAATGAATATGCTTTTGATTATTTAAAAGATAACATGGTTTTTCATTCACAAGAAAGAATTCAACGTAATTTACATTATGCATTAATAGATGAAATTGACTCAATATTAATAGATGAAGCCCGAACTCCTCTAATAATATCTAACTCGTTAGAAAATAGAGCATTATTTTTTCTAAAAATAAATAATATAATACATAGATTAAAATTGCAAAAAAAAGAAAAAATAGAAAAAAATAATGAAATAGGTGATTTTTATATAAATAAAAAACAAAATCAAATTCATTTAACTGAAAAAGGATTAATAAAAATAGAAAATATTTTAATCAAATTAAAATTAATTGAAAAAAAAGAATCTTTATATTTATCTAGTCATTTTTTTTATATTCAACATGTAATAGCAGCTTTAAAAGCTCATTATTTGTTTAAAAAAAACGTAGATTATATTGTTAAAAATAAATCTATAATCATAGTAGATGAACATACAGGTAGAATTATGCCAGGAAGACGATGGTCAGATGGAATTCATCAAGCAATAGAAGCAAAAGAAAAAGTATTTATAAATAATGAAAATCAAACATTAGCTTCTATTACTTTTCAAAACTACTTTAAATTATACGAAAAATTATCTGGAATGACAGGAACTGCTGTTACTGAATCAAAAGAATTTTACGAAATTTATAAGTTAAACACTATCGCTATTCCAACTAATAATCCTATGATAAGAAAAGATTTACCAGATTTAGTTTTCGTAAATAAAAAAGAAAAAATGAATGCAATAATTTTAAATATAAAAAATTGTGTAAAAAAAAAACAACCCATATTAGTTGGAACTATTTCTATTGAAAAATCTGAAATTATTTCTAACGAATTAAAAAAAATTGGAATAAAACATAATGTATTGAACGCAAAATCACACAAAAAAGAAGCTGAAATAATAGCAGAAGCAGGAACTTTAGGAATGGTTACCATTGCTACTAATATGGCAGGAAGAGGAACAGATATTGTATTAGGTGGAAGTTTTTACTTTAATAAAAAGAAAAACATTAAAAAAGAAAACTTTTTAAAATGGAAAAAAAATCATAACTCAGTATTAGCAGTAGGCGGATTACATATCATTGGAACAGAACGACATGAATCAAGAAGAATTGACAACCAATTATGTGGAAGAGCAGGAAGACAAGGAGATATAGGTTCTTCACAATTTTACATATCATTAGAAGATTCTTTAATAAAAACTTTTGCCTCAAAAACTGTTATTAATCTTATGAAAAAATTAGTTGTTAATCCAAAAGTTCCAATAAAACATAAGTTAATTAATCAATGTATTCAAAACGCTCAAAAAAAAATAGATATGAGAAACTTTCATATACGAAAACAACTAATAGAATATGATAACATTATTGATTACCAGAGAAAAACTATATATACGCAAAGAAATCAAATAATAAAATCAAAAGATATATGTAAAATAATAGACACTATTGCTAAAGATGTTTTTGAGAAAACTATTAATAAATTTATTCCAAAAAAAATATCTAAGAAAAAAAAAATAAAATCAATTCTAGAATTAGAACAATTTTTAATTAAAAAATACAACCTATCTATACCTATAACTCAATGGTACAAAAAAAATGAAAATTTAACTTCAAAAAAAATTAGCAGAAGAATTATAAACTATTTCAAATTATACCACTATTTCAAAAAAAGAATAATTGGAAAGAAAAAAATACAAAATTTTGAAAAAGAAATATTTTTAAAAACACTAGATCTACTATGGATAGACCACCTTTCATCTATAGAAAATCTACAAAAAGGAATACACCTAAGAAGTTATGCACAAAAAGATCCTAAACAAGAATACAAAAGAGAATCATTTGAAATGTTTATTCATTTACTAAAAACACTAAAATGTAAAATAATTACTACCTTTAGCAAATTATTTACTAATTTATATGATAATAAAAATATATTTTTAAAAAAATTTAATTAACTAAAATTTATTTTTTGTTTATATAAATTCAATAAAATAAAAAAAATTTAAAATATATAATTTTCTTATAGAAAAAATATAAATACTTAAATTTAAAAAAATATAATTTAGAATAATTAAAAATATTAAAAAAATTACTAAAATGAAAAATTTTTATTGCAATTAAAAATCAAAATTAATCTGTAGTAAAATATTACATATAATTACTATATACTATTATATAGACAAAATTAATCATTTTTAAAAAATTATTAAACTAAACTTTTATAAATAAAAATATAAAATAAATTAAGGAAAGTTAGGCTATGTCTAATGATATCTATAAAGATGTAGATCCGCTTGAAACTAAAGACTGGATACAAGCAATACAGTCAATGATTGATAAAGAAGGAAGTAGAAGAACTCAATTTATAATAAAAAAATTAATTAAACAAGCAAAAATAAATGGAATTAAAATTTGCAGAAAAAAATTTAATAATGATTACATAAATTCTATTCATTATTCTAAAGAAGAAAAGTATCCAGGAAATTTAAAATTAGAAAAAAATATTTGTAATGTAGTACGTTGGAATGCAATTATTCTTGTTTTACGAGCTTCAAAAAAAAATTTAGATTTAGGTGGACATTTAGCATCTTTCCAATCTGTAGCTACTTTATACGAAGTATGTTTTAATCATTTTTTTAAAGCAGATAACAAAAAAAATAGTGGCGATCTAATTTATTTTCAAGGACACATATCTCCAGGAATTTATGCTAGAGCGTTTATAGAAAATAGATTAAGCGAAGAAAAAATGAATAACTTTAGACAAGAAATAAATGGTAATGGATTATCTTCTTATCCACATCCAAAACTCATGCCAGAATTTTGGCAATTTCCAACAGTTTCTATGGGATTATCACCTATTTGTTCCATCTATCAAGCAAGATTTTTAAAATATCTGAAAAATAGAAAATTAAAAGATACATCTAAACAAACTGTATATGCTTTTTTAGGTGATGGAGAAATGGATGAACCTGAATCTAAAGGAGCTCTAAACATTGCAGTCCGAGAAAAATTAGACAATTTAATTTTTGTTATCAATTGTAATCTTCAAAGATTAGATGGTCCAGTTATTGGTAATGGAAAAATAATAAACGAATTAGAAAACACATTTAATGGATCTGGATGGAAAGTCATTAAAGTTATATGGGGTAGCAGATGGGATTCATTATTAGATAAAGATAAGACTGGAAAACTTATAAAATTAATGAATGAAACAGTTGATGGAGATTATCAAAATTTTAAATCTAAAAATGGAAAATATATAAGAAAATATTTTTTTGAAAAATATGATCAAACTAAAAAATTAGTAGAAAATATGACAGACCAAGAAATATGGAACCTAAATAGAGGAGGGCATGATCCAATAAAAATTTTTAATGCTTTAAAAAAAGCAAAAAAAACCAAAAAAAAACCAGTAGTTATTTTACTTCATACTGTCAAAGGATATGGATTAGGAAAAAGTGCAGAAGCCAAAAACACTGCACATCAAGTAAAAAATATAAATATTGAAGAACTATTAAGAATAAAAAAAAAACTTGAAATACCAATAGAAGATAATAAAGTTAATTCTTTACCATTTATAAAATTTAAGAAAACATCTGAACAATACAAATATCTAATAAAAAAAAGAATTGCATTAGGAGGATTTGTACCACAAAGAAGAATAAAATTCTCTGATGAATTATCTATACCTAAAATTAATAGTTTTGAAAAATTATTGGAAAAACAACAAAAAAAGATTTCTACTACTATTGCTTTTGTTAGAATTTTAAATATCTTACTAAAGGATAGAAAAATACAAAAAAGAATAGTTCCAATTATTGCGGATGAAGCTAGAACTTTTGGTATGGAAGGATTATTTAGAAAAATTGGAATTTATAATTCTGAAGGACAAATTTATACACCTCAAGATAAAGAACAACTCTCTTTTTATAAAGAAGAAAAAACAGGGCAAATACTTCAAGAAGGAATAAGCGAACTAGGTGCAGCATCTTCTTGGTTAGCAGCAGCTACTTCATATAGCAGTAACAACTACCCTATGATACCTTTCTTTATCTATTATTCTATGTTTGGATTTCAAAGAATTGGTGATTTATTTTGGGCAGCTGGAGATCAACAAGCTAGAGGATTTTTAATAGGAGGAACATCCGGAAGAACTACATTAAATGGAGAAGGTTTGCAACATGAAGATGGTCATAGCCACATATATTCTTCTACTGTACCTAATTGTATATCCTATGATCCTGCATATGCATATGAACTTGCTATAATCATTCAAAACGGAATAGAAAGAATGTATGGACCAAAACAAGAAAATGTTTATTTTTATATCACTACTTCTAATGAAAATATAAAAATGCCAGAAATAAAAAAAGAAAAAAAAGAAAAAATAAAAGAAGGAATATGTAAAGGAATTTATAAACTGAAAAGTATTCATGGAAAAAAATATACAGTACAACTAATAGGTTCAGGATCAATCCTTCAAAATATAATAAAAGCAGGAAAAATTCTAAGTAAAAATTTCAATATTGGATCTGAAATCTACAGTGCGACTTCATTTACAGAATTAGCTAGAGAGGGTCAAGACTGTGACAGATGGAATACATTAAATCCAAAAAAACCACAAAAAATACCTTATATTACAAAAATAATGCAAAAAATTCCGACTATAGCTGCAACTGATTTCATTAAATCCTACCCGGAACAAATTAGAAGTTATATTCCTACAAAATCATATCGCACATTAGGAACCGATGGATTCGGAAGATCCGATAGTAGAGAAAATTTAAGATCACACTTTGAAATAAGTCCATTTTTCATAGTCGTAACAGCTTTAAATGAACTCGCTAAAAAAGGAAAAATAAAAAACGAAATAGTAGAAAAAGCAATAATTCAATTTAATATAGATCCAAAAAAGATAAATCCAAGAACAGCCTAATTTTCACAAATAAACTAAAAAAAAAAAAAAAAATGAAAACATATACTATACCAGAGATAGGAAACGAAGAAGTTGAAGTAACAGAAATAGAAATAAAAGAAGAAGAAAAAGTAAAACCTGAGCAAACTTTAATTACAGTAGAAGGGCAAAAAATTTCTATAGATATACCTTCAACCGTAAAAGGTAAAGTAAAAGAGATTTTAGTAAAAATAGGACAAAAAATCAAGACTGGAACACCTTTCATAAAAATAGAATCAGACGAACATATAACAAGTAAAGAAGAAAAAGAAAACAAGAAAGAAGAGGATCAAAAGGTAGAGAAAAGTCAAAAAGGAAGAGAGGAGAAGAGGAAAGAAGAAGACAAGGAAGAGAGAAAGAGAAAGAGTAATAAAGAAAGAGAGGATAGCCATGCATCTCCTACAGTAAGAAGATTAGCAAGAGAGTACAAAGTAGAGCTAAGCGAGATAAAAGGAACAGGAAGAAAAGGTAGAGTTCTTAAAGAAGATATTAAGGTATATCTTAAGGGACGAGAAGATAATTCTACACTATTTTTATCTAGTAGTAAAGAGAATGTTTTTGTAAAAAATTCTTCTTCTGGATTGAATCTAGAAAAAGAAAATAGATATTTTTTTAATCGAGTTGAGATGAGTGCTGTTAGTCAATTAAAAAAAAATTGGAGTTCAGTTCCCCATGTTACACAGTTTGCCGAAGCTGATATTACGGAGTTAAATAAATTGAAAAAGAGTTTTTCAGAAGATTTTTTTCAAGAAGAAAATCTGTATTCGTTAACTTATCTTCCTTTTATTATAAAAGCGTTATGTTGTGCATTGAAAAAATTTTCTAAATTTAATAGTGTTTATTCGGATACTACATCTAGTTTATTGTTTAAAAAATCTTTAAATATTGGGATAGTAGTAGATAGTAAAGAAGGTTTATTTATTCCAGTTTTAAAAAAAGCGAATGAAAAATCTATTTTGGATATTGCGAAGGAAGTTTTTCTTTTATCTGAAAAAACTAGACAAAAAAAATTATTACTATCAGATGTTCAAGAATCTACTTTTACTGTTTCTAATTTAGGAGGAGTTGGAGGTTCTTTTTTTACTCCTATAGTTAATAGTCCTGAAGTAGGTATATTAGGAATTTCACGTGCTTCTTTAAAGCCGACATGGGTTATTGATAAAATTTTACCTCGTTTAATTTTACCTTTATCTTTATCGTATGATCATCGAGTAATTAATGGAGTATATGCAGTTAATTTCTTAAATTTGATAATAAAATTATTATCAAATGTAGCGTTATTAACAGTTTATTAATAATTTTTTATAGAGTAATATATTGATATAAGTAAAATTTATTTTTTATATATGTTGAATTAGTTTCTAAGGGTTTATTTATGAATTTTGAATATAATGTTGATGTAGTAGTAATTGGTTCTGGTCCAGCTGGTTATTCATCTGCTTTTCGTTGTGCAGATTTAGGTTTAAGTACTGTATTAGTAGAACGTTATTCTCATGTAGGAGGTGTGTGTGTAAATGTTGGTTGTATTCCTTCGAAAGCTTTTTTACATATCGCTAAAGTTATTAGAGAAGCTAATGATTTGTCACGTCAAGGAGTTTTTTTTAATAGTCCAGTAATTGAAATAGAAAAACTTCGATTATGGAAGGAAGAAAAAATAAAAAGTATTAGTTCTAATATTTCTTTAATGGCTAAAAGGAGAAATGTCGAAGTTGTTTTAGGGTTAGGAGAGTTTGTAACGGATAGTAGTATAAGAATAGTTTCAGAAAAAAAGATTTCGATAGTTCATTTTAAATATGCAATTATTGCTGTTGGTTCAAAATCTATAGAGTTACCTTATTTAAACTATAAAAATCCTAAAATATGGAATTCGACAAGATCATTAAGTATGGAATATATACCAAAACGTTTATTAATTATTGGAGGAGGAATAATAGGGTTAGAAATGGCAACTGTATATAGTGCTATAGGTTCTCATGTAGAGATAGTAGATAGCAGCCAGGTTACTTTACCATTTTTGGATAAAGATATTGTTTCTACTTATTTAAATTTATCGAAAAAAATGTTTAATTATAAATCAAATACTTCTATTTTAAATGTAGAAGATAAAGATAGTTTTTTTGTTGTTACTATGAAAAATAGAGAAGGAAAAATATATGTAAATAAATATGATAATATTTTATCTGCAGTAGGACGTTCTCCTTCAGTTTCTAAACTTAATCTTGATTTGTTAGGAATAAAATTAGATAAATTTGGTTTTATCAAAGTAGATAATCAACAAAGAACAAATATACCCCATATTTTTGCAATAGGAGATGTAGTAGGTAAACCAATGTTGGCTCACAAAGGAATTTATGAAGGTCATGTAGCAGCGGAAGTTATTTCTGGTAAGAATGTATATTTTGATCCAAAAGTTATTCCAAGTGTAGCTTATACAGATCCTGAAATAGCATGGGTTGGTGTTAATGAAAAAGAAGCAAATAAGAAAAATATAAGTTATGAAATGTGTGTTTTTCCTTGGATTGCTTCAGGAAGAGCAATTGTTTCTAATTCTTCTAGTGGTTTAACTAAATTAATATTTAACAAAATTACAAAAAAAATTATTGGAGGGATTATTATAGGTAATAATGCTGGTGAATTATTATCAGAAATCACATTAGCTATTGAAATGGGATGTGATGCTGAAGATATAGCTTTAACTATACATGCTCATCCTACTTTAAGTGAATCAATATGTTTAGCTTCTCAAATTTTTCAAGGTAGCGTAACTGATGTTCCTAATTTAAAAAGCAAAATTTAATGTAATTAAATTAGCATGCTTATAACCTTATAAAAAATTGCTTTAATTGGATTAGCTCGTGCATGGTAGTTATTGTAGATTGCACGGGCATGTGGTTTATTTTTTACAATTTAACCTTAGAAATTTAAATATGTAGTTATATGACTAACTTTGTTTTTTGTATAAAATTATTTTTTCTTAAAATTTAAGGAATTATTTTATTCTTTAATATAGCAATTTAAAATTAATTTTTATTATAAGATAATTTAATTTTTTTTATATTTTCAAGCATACTCAAAACTAAATTAGAGTAGTTTTTTATGGATTTTTTTTTATTTTTGTAATAACTAAAAACAGAGTTATTATTTGAAAAATCAGAAATACTACGGATAGATATAAAAGGTTTTTGAAAAAACAAACATACTTGCGCTATAGAAGCTGATTCCATATCTATTGATAATGGTTTTTTTTTTAAATTTTTAATGTTAATTTTTTTAATATTTGTAATAAAAGAATCCCCACTAATCATTTTTCCAATATAAAATGTTATTTTTAACAATTTTGAACAATATTGAGCTAGTTGAACAAATGGATAATATGAGTGAAATGTTTGTGGGCACCCTGCTATTTGGTTTTTTTTATAACCAAATGATTCTAAATTAACATCATGGTATTGAACGGAATCAGAAATGATAATATCGCCTATGTTTAATTTTTTGTTAAATCTTCCGCATGATCCAATGTTAATAATTCCATTGACTAAATAATTTTTTATGAGCAAGGTAGACATTATACTAGAAAAAACTTTTCCGATTCCTGAGTGTACTAAAATGACATTTATATTATATATATATCCATCATAAAAATTGTGATTTTCTATAGTTTTTTTTTTATATGGTTGCATTTTTTTTTTATATTTTTTATTTCTTCATATGTTGCGCCAATAATTCCAATTTTTATTTTTTTCATAATTTTTAAAATATTTTATTATTATTTAGTCAGGTGAAAGTAAATAAAATTTTATAAATGATATATTTATTTATGAACTAAAAGATTCTCCACAACTACAGGTTTTTTTTGCGTTTGGATTTTTAATAGAAAATATAGATCCTGTAAAATTTTCTAAATAATCGATTGTTCCACCGTTAATATATTGTATACTGATAGGATCTATAACAAAAGAAATCCCTGAATTTTTTACAATAGTATCATGTTTGTGAATTTTTTTGTCAATTTTAAAATTATATTTAAATCCGTTGCATCCTCCTCCAGTAATGTAGATTCTTAAATTTAAATTTTTATTTAATAAAATTTTTTTTGTTTTTTTTATAGCAGACTGAGTAATATTTATATGGTAATTATTTTTGTTTTTCATATTATATAAATTTAAAAATTGTGGAATATATTATTTTGTATAATGTAAAGTTATTAGTTATTTAAATAATTATTTATGATAACGAGTATTTATGAATATTTAAAGTTTTTATTATTATTAAAATTATTTTTTTCTGAGAAAAGAAGGAATATCTAAATAGTTTTGAGTTTTTTTGTTATTTTGTTTTTGGTTATTGAATTTATTTTTCTCATTATTTTTAATTTCTTTAGAAAAAACTTTTCTAGTAATGTTTTGACATCTGTAGTCAGAAGATAATTCTTTAGACGATATATTTTGAACAGATGGATAGTCATCGTATCTTTCATTTCCAATCCCAGTAGCTACGACTGTTACTCTTAGCGATTCATTCATATCAGGGTCGAGAGAAGTACCAATAACTATAGTTGCATTATCTGAAGAAAATGATCTAATAGTATTACCTACAGTTTCAAATTCATCTAATCGTAAATCAAAGCCAGCGGTTATGTTAACTAGTACTCCTTTTGCTCCTGATAAATCAATATCTTCTAATAATGGACTAGAAATAGCTATTTCTGCAGCTTCTTCTGCTCTATTTTCACCTTCCGCTATTCCGCTTCCCATCATTGCATGTCCCATTTCAGACATAACTGTTCTTACATCAGCAAAATCAACATTCATTAATCCAGGTTTTGTGATTAGTTCAGCTATTCCTTGTACTGCTCCTTTAAGTACGTTGTTAGCAGCGCTAAAAGCGTCTAGCAAAGAAATTCCTCTACTAAGAACTTTTAATAGTTTATCGTTAGGTATTGTTATTAAAGAATCCACATGTTTAGATAAATCTACTATTCCTTGATCTGCAAAGATCATTCTTTTTTTACCTTCGAATGAAAAAGGTTTTGTTACTACAGCTACTGTTAAAATGTTTAAATCTTTTGCGATTTCAGCAACTACTGGAGCTGCTCCTGTTCCTGTTCCTCCTCCCATTCCTGCTGCTATAAAAACCATATCAGATCCTTCTAGTGCTGATTTTAAAGCTTCTTTATCTTCTTCTGCGGAATTCTTACCTATTTCTGGGTTAGATCCAGCGCCTAATCCTTTAGTAATATTATTACCAATTTGAATTGTTTGACATATTTCAATTTTTTTTAGTGCTTGAGCATCTGTATTTATAGCAAAAAAATCTACTCCTTCTATTTTTTCGCGAACCATATGTTCGACAGCGTTACCTCCACCTCCTCCTACACCAATGACTTTTATAACGGCATCGTTAGTTAGTTGAGTTTGTTCAAACATTTTTTTCTCCTTTTTAGTAAATTGATGTACATGTAGATTTATTAGAATTCTTTATATAACCAATTGTATAATTTTTTAAAGTATTTGTTTAATAGTGTATTAGTATTCTTAACGTTTTGATTTTGTTCAATTTTTTTTTTTCCATAGTGTAATAGTCCTACAGCAGTAGAATATTTTGGTATAGAAAGAATAGATTTTTCATTATCGGTATTTAATGGAAATCCAATTCTTATTTTTTTATTAAATACATTATAAGAACATGTTGTTAAAGATTTTATTTGAGATGCGTTTCCAGTTATAACTATACCTGATTTTAGTTCAGCTGAATGATTTTTGTTTTTTAATTTTCTTTCTGCTATTTCTATTTCTGATTGTACTAAACTAAGTAGTTCTATGTATCTTGCTTCAATTACTTCTGTTAGTTTTTCCATCGTGATGTGAGAAAATACATTACCTTGGGTATCTAATATTTTTAGATTTTTATTTTTTGGTATTTTAGATAGATCTGCATGCCCGTATTTTATTTTGATATGCTCTGCTTCAGTAATGGAAATAGAAAAAGCGTAAGATATATCGTTAGTAACCATGTTTCCAGCATATGGAATGACTTTACTATAATATAAATATCCGTATATATATATAGTGATATCTATAGTTCCTGCTCCTATATCAAGCATGCATACTCCTAGATTCTTTTCTTCGTCTGTAAGTACAGCTTTTCCAGAAGCTATGCCGGAGAATATGAATTTATCTATTACAATTCCATTTTTTTTTGTAGCATATTGAATATTTTCTAGTATATTATTATGACATGTAATGATGTGTACATTTGCTTCCATTCTTTTTCCACGTAAACCCATTGGATTTTTTATTCCAATTTGTTGGTCTATTGAATATTCTTGTGGAATAATATGTATTATTTGATAGTCGTTATCAATTTTAATAGAACTAGCTGTATGAATTATATGATTAATGTCATTTTTATTCACTTTATTTTTAGAAATCGGAATAATTCCTATTTCATTTTTAGAATCTATATATTTATTAGAGAGAGTTACATATGCAGATTTTATTTTGCATTTAGAAACTAATTCTGCTTGGAATAATGCTTTTTTTAAACAATTAGTTACTAATTTTAAATTATTAACAAATCCTTTTTCAATTCCTTTAGATTTAGATTCTCCTATTCCGACAATATTAATACCTTTCTTAGATATTTCTCCAATTACAACTGATATTTTCATAGTACCAATATCTAATCCAACTACTAGTTGTTTTTTTTGTGCATCAATCATACTTTTAGTCCATACTGTAAATAAATGCTGTGGTAATCAATTTTATTAGATCACTTGAATAGTTAAAGATTTATTATATATATATATGTAAGTAATAAATACATCATATTATAGATTATTTAATGTATAAATATGTTTTCTATAAAAGATCATTGTAATATTAAAATTCAGTGATAAATAATTGTTTTATTGGTTTAATCTAATTAGCAAGTTCTAAGAGATAGAGCTATTTAAATAAAATATTAAATATAATATATATATATGTATATATGTATATATGTATATATGTATGTATATATGTATAGGATAAATATTAAATTTAATTTTAGTAAATATTTTTTATGTATGAATTATTAAGTTAAATATTGTGAAAAGTTTTAGTTATATATTTTGACAATATTATTTTTAAAAAATTAGATTTTGAATAATTGATTAGTATACACGTAATTTAAATAATAAATTTGTTTTAGTTCATTTAAGAATTAAATATGAATAATTATATTTTAAAATTTTAAATTTATTTTTACAAAAAAACAAATATAATAAGTAGTTTTACTTTTTTAAAAGTATTTAAAAAAGTAAATTTAATATAGTTAAATTATGTTTTTGTTTGAAATTTAAATGAGAAAATTAGTATAAATGTGTATTTTTATAAAAAATGTAATTAAATTATTAATATTAAAGTAGCATGTTATAGATAAATAATATCTATTTTTGTATGAGGTAAATTATAAAAAAATATTTTTAGGTTTAAATTATTTAAATTAATTTCAGTTTAATTAAATAATTTTTTTATTTTCTGTATAATAACTTTATTTTATATAGGAATTGATAAAAATTGTAGCAATGTTATTTAGGATTATTTTTAAAAAAATAATTTTTATAATTTATTTATATTTTAAATTTTACAAAAATAGTATTAATTTAACTCATTTTGTTACATTATATGTAATGTATATTTATTAAATGTGTTAGTGGGACTGAAATAGAATTTTTTAACAGGAGTTTATGTAAAAGATATTATATTAGTATATATTGTTTTTTAAATAAATTTTATGTATGTATTTTAAGTATATATAAAAAATGTTATGTTTAGTTTTTTGTAGTATAATGACATTTTATTAAATATACATAACTATATGTAAACTTATTAGATTTCTGAAATTTGCATTGCTAAATAGTTAGTTTTGATTATAACTTTTAGATTAATTTTAATTAAATATATATGCATTTCATTATTTTTCTATATAAATATATTTATGTATACATATATTTAAACATATGTATATGTATTTTTTATAATGATATGTACTTAGATTTTTTTTATAAAAATTATGTTAACTATTATTAAAGATAGATATTTCTTTATTAATAGTTATTTGTTTTTTAATCTTGGAAAGATATATATTACTTTTAATTTTTATATTTTTATTTTAAATTTTAGTAATGAATATTATTTTATATATTAATCTTTATATTTTATTTTTAAGGTAAAACAAAATTTTTTATTGTTAGAATTAACAGTATATTAATAGATAAGAATTTATAGAAAAAATTTTATAATCTAAGTTTGATGAATGTTATTAAATAAGTAAAACTAGATTAATTTAATTGTAAATTCTATATATAAAAAAATTTTTACAAATTATTTAGATAGTGTTTTTTTAGTGGTTTAGATTATATTGATTTTAATAAAGAAATAATATTTTTTTTTAAAAAAATTTAACTTGTAATAATTTTGTTTACAATAAATGATACATTTACACATTTTTTTTAAAGATAAATATTGTTTTTAAAGTTTTAGTAGATTAAAAATATAAAGTTTCATAGTAATTGCTAAAGTTAAAAATTTCTTTGATTGTGTTAAAGGTAAAAACATTTATATATTAATTGAATGTAAATAGTAGTCGTATTATTTTTTTTATAATTTAAAAACAATATTGGTTAATAGTTGTAAAACGTACTTTTATGTTGTATTAGAAATATAATGATTTTTTTTGAATAATTATGTAGAGAGAGTTTTAATTTGTATTAAAAATGAATATTTTTCGAACAGTACTTCTATTTTTTTAGTAGAAATAAAAATATTTGGAATAGTAAATAAATTTTGGATAGTTTAATGTATGATTTTATATATTTTTATTATTCATAGTAATTTTTTTTTACTGGTTAGTAAATATTAGTAAGATGTGTATATAAAATATATAAGCGTATTAATAGTAATTAATCTAGATTTGAAATACTTTTTATTTATATGTCAAAATTAATTCGAAGTATTGCTATTAAATATATTTTGTTTATTAAGATTAAAATTTAATTTTTGTATTAAATTAATATTATTTATTATATTAATAATATTAATTGTTGATAGTATATTTTATAAATTATTAATGAAGTGTAGTTAAATTTTATAAAAAGCTTGGTATAATTTTTTTTTTTTCAAAAAATCAATTTTTATTATAATTAATATTGCTATCCAAATAGATATAAAGTTAGCTTTACCATAAATTAAAAAAGGAAGTATTGGAATTGATGTTGTGTTATGTTGAGCAATATTAAACATATTAACTATTGTTTGAGTTAAAAACCAAATAGAACAAGATGATGCAAAAAATCCAGAAAAATTATTATTTTTTTTGAGAGATTTTTCTCCAATTTTTTTTATATATATAATTAGAAAAATAATAATAAAAATTAAATAAAAAAAATAAAAGAAGCTTAATTTTTTAGAAATAAAAATGAAAGCCGAGTATAAATTAGTATTTTTTAGGAAATAATATTTATTATTAAAATTATTAATTGTGCTATATGATAAATTTATATATTTGTAATTTAATATGTTGTTAATAATTTGTATGTTAGATGTAATTGTTATTAATAATAGTTTTAAAACAAAAAACATATTTTTTATAGAATAATTTTTTATTAAATTAAAATTTATAAATAGTAATGTTGTAGAAGGAAAAATAGTTAAAAAAAATAGTTTTTTTCTTCTATTAGTTAAGCATATTAAATATATCGTTGTAATAAAAAGAATAAAAGCATTTTTTATATCTTTTTCAAAAAGAAAAAAACTGCATGTTATTGTTAATACAATTATTAGTTTTATAATATTCCAAATATTTTTTTTTTTTTTAATTTTCTAGAGCAATAACTAGCAGTATAAATAAAAAAAAATAATTTAATTAATTCTAGAATTTGTAAAAATATACTATTATAATTAACAATTATTTTTAGCGAGTATTGAAAATTTTTTAGAAAAATTATTAAAAAGAGTGTTATAAAAATTGTTTGAAGTATAGTATTATTATTTTTTTTCCAAAAAGAAAGAGGAAGATATAATATTATATAAGTCGTTATTGTTAGAAGTGTTAAATAAAGAAAATTATGTTGAATTAATAACATTGATTGAAATAGTATATTTTCTTTTTTTATTGTATTTGGAATAGAAAATAACATAGTATATAAAATAAAGTTTGTTAGAATAATAAACCATCTGAATAAAGATTTATATGATTTTATAGAAAAAGTATACATTTTTTTCACTATTTTTAGTATTGAATAATATTTATATATAAAATTTAATTAGTTGTAGTGATGATTTTAATGAATTTATGAAAAATTTTATTTTTAATAATAATGGTAAAACAAAAAATAATATATAAAAAATTTTACTATTTTTATATTTAATTAATAGAATAAATAATGATAGTTGTAATTCTAAGAGTTATGTAGTAAATGTAAAATTTATAGAAAATTAATTTTTATTTCAAAACATAATTTAATCATTATTAAAACTAATTTTTTTACTTTGTGAAGTTAGATTATAATCTTTTTTAAATTTTATTTAAAGTTTAAAAATTATTTGGTTTTATTAGGTTAAACATTATTTAAATTTAATAAATATGATACATATTAATTATAATATCGAATGTAATTTATTATGACGTTTTATTTAAAAACTTATATACGATACATATAAATTTTATTTATTACTAAAATAATAAAATACATTAATTTAAGTATTAAAAAACAACAAAATGTTTTAATGTAATAAAACATAATTATCATTGTATAAGTTTTACGAGAGTACTCAAATTATACAATTAGAGATTACAGATAATTTTTATTTTTAATAAATATTTATAGAATTTTGATAATTATTTTTTTATATGCAGTAAAATTTATAATCATTAAAATGTATATTATTTTTTTATATGTAAGGTATAATTTGAATATAGATATATTGAGGTTCAGTTTTTTTTTATAACTATATATATATAATATAATAATTTATAGTTAATAAACAACAGTTGTCAGATTGAATTATATATATATATATTGTGCCATTAATTTATTATTTTAAATGAATTTTATTTGCATTGTTTAAATTTTTTATTAAATATAGATTTTCTTAGAAAAAAAATTTTTTAAATGTTTCCAGTTTTTATCTTATATATTTATATAAGTATACATGTATTAAATCAATTCAGCTGTTCTAAGAATAGCACTTCTAGATCTTGGATTTGAAATAATTTGATGTTTATTGGGTATTTTTTTTGAAATTAATTTTAATTTTATTGAGTTAGATAAAGAAATTTCTTTTTCTGTAATAGGAATACCTTTTGGAATAAATCTATTTTTGCTGTATTTACTAAAAAATTTTTTTACAATTCGGTCTTCTAAAGAATGGAAGCTAATTACAACAATACGACCTTTTGGAGCTAAAATATTTAATGATTGTTGTAATGCGATTTTGATTTCTTCTAATTCTCTATTTATTTTTATTCGAATGGCTTGAAAACTTCTAGTTGCCGGATGTTTAAATTTTTTTATTTTTTTTGGTATTATTTTAGCAATTAAATTAGCTAATTGTTTAGTAGTTACAATAGGTTTTATTGAATTTTGTTTTTTTATTGCATAAGATATTTTTTTTGCGTAACGTTCTTCTCCATATTCTCGTAGTACTTTTTCTATTTTTTCTTGTTTAGATTTTAATAACCATTGTGACGCTGAAATTCCTTTTTTTGGATTCATTCGCATATCAAGAGGACCATCTTTCATAAATGAAAATCCTCGTTTAGAAGAATCAATTTGGGGAGTAGAAACTCCTAAATCAAATAGTATTCCATTAGTTTTTTTTAAAATATTATTTTTTTTTGAAAAATTAAAAATATTTGAAAAAACATTATTTTCTATTTTAAATCTTGAATCTTTAATAATTTTAGAGTGTGTAATAGCATCAGGATCTGTATCTATAGCAAAAAGTTTTCCTTCAGAACTTAAATTTTTTAGTATTAAAGAAGAATGACCTCCATATCCAAATGTGCTATCGATATAAATTCCTTTTTTTTTTATTTTAAGAGATTCAATAGCTTCATTTAGAAATACTGCAGTGTGAAGTGTTTTAAATTTATAGTTATGCATAGATTTTTTGTAAAACTGAATATTGTTAAATTAATTAAATTATTTTTAAAATTTTTTGTTATTTTAAATAAATAGCGAAAGTAGGATACATTTAGAGGTCATAAAGAATTATTTTTTTGCTTTGACATCTATATGTTGATTTAGTATTTTAAGTTTACTGATTTTATCAATAAATTTATTTATTATTCATTCCAATAATTCCAGATGTGCATGTTTCTAAAATTGTAGCAAAACTTTTAATTATTAAAATGAACGATTTTATTTTTTCAGGTTTTTCAGTTACTTGTATAATGTAATGTGAACGGGAAATATAAATTATTTTCGCTTTAAATATTTTACAATGTTTTTTAATTTTTTCATTGATAGAATCAATATTTTTTATTTTAATTAATGATGTTTGACGTGATATATGAGAATTTTCTGATATTTCTATTACGTTTATTATATTAATTAGTTTTTTTAATTGTTTTTGAATTTGTTTTATAGTATTTTCATTTCCTCTAGTTTGAATGAAAACATTAGACAGAGTAACATCGTTTGTTGCCGAGACGTTAATACTATCTATATTGTATCCTCTTTGAGAAAATAGTCCTACTACACGAGAGAGAGATCCTGGTTCGTTTTCTAAGATTAAAGATAAAGTTCGTTTCATTTTTTAGATAGATTTTTCCTTAAAATCATTTCATTCATAGCTCCTCCTTTTACTTGCATAGGATATACGTGTTCAGAGCTATCGATTATAATGTCTACAAAAACTAGTTTATTTTTAGATAAATTTTTAAGAGCTAACGTTAATTTTTCAGATAGTTCTATTGGAGAATTTACTCTAATTCCTACATGTCCGTAAGACTCTGATAGTTTTACAAAGTCAGGTAGAGATTCCATATAAGAATGAGAATGTCGTCCAGAGTATAGCATGTCTTGCCATTGTTTTACCATACCTAGACATTCGTTGTTTAAATTCATGATAAGTATAGGTATATTGTATTGCATGGCAGTGGATAACTCTTGAATGTTCATTTGAATGCTACCGTCTCCTGTAATACAAATAACAGTTTCTTTTGGAAAAGCTAATTTTACTCCTAAAGCCGCTGGAAAACCAAATCCCATAGTTCCTAAACCTCCAGAATTGATCCAACGTCGAGGTTTTTCAAATAAGTAATATAAAGCTGTAAACATTTGATGTTGACCTACATCTGAAGTAATAAAAGCTTTTCCTTTTGTTAATTTCCAAATAGTTTCTATAGCTAATTGAGGTTTTATTTTTTTTGTATTTTTTTTATAATGTAAACTTTTTTTGTTTCTCCATTGTTTTATTTTTTTCCACCATATAGAAAGTGAATTTCTATTTCTCTTAATTTTTTTATTTTTTAGTAAAGAATTTATTTCTCTTAAAACGTCTTTTGCATGGCCTAAAATTGGTATTTGAGCTGTTATTATTTTTGATATAGAAGTTGAATCAATATCAATGTGTATAATTTTTGCGTTTGGACAATATTTTTTAACTTCATTTGTAGTTCTATCATCAAATCGAACTCCAACAGCAAAAATGACATCTGCATAATGCATTGCCATATTAGCTTCATATGTTCCGTGCATTCCTAACATGCCAATACTTTGAGTATGATTTCCCGGAAATCCTCCTAAACCCATAAGTGAAGTAGTTACAGGAATGTTTAGGTTTTCAGCTAATTTTCTTATTTCTTGATGGCTGTTGGAAGTTATAACACCTCCTCCTATGTAAATTACAGGATTTTTAGCTTGTATTAACAATTCTAAAGCAATTTGTATTTGTTTTTTATCTATTGGAATTTCAGGATTATATGATTTAAACTTTATAGTTTTAGGCCAGCAATACGGTATTTTATTTTGTGGATTAAGTATATTTTTAGGTAGGTCTACTACAACAGGTCCAGGTCTTCCTGTAGAAGCGATCCAGAAAGCTTTTTTTATAGTTTCTGCTATATTTTCGACAGATTGAACTAAAAAGCTATGTTTTACTATAGGACGGGATATTCCAATCATATCGCATTCTTGAAAAGCATCGTATCCTATAAGATGTAAAGCTACTTGTCCTGAAATAATAACCATGGGTATTGAATCCATAAAGGCAGTAGCTATTCCGGTAATAGAATTAGTTGCTCCAGGACCTGATGTTACTAGAACAACTCCTGTTTTTCCAGTAGATCTAGAGTAACCATCAGCCATGTGAGTAGCTCCTTGTTCGTGTCTTACTAAAATATGATTTATTTTTTTTTCACTAGTTTTTAAAGCGTCGTAAATATCTAAAACAGCTCCTCCAGGGTAACCAAAAATATATTCTACTTTTTGATCTATTAGAGATTGAATAACTATTTCAGCACCAGATAATAATTTCATTTATTTTCCTAATAGTAAAATTTTCATTTTAAATATATATCTATATATAGTTATACATTTTATGAGAATTAATTTGATTGGAGTTGAGTATTTTTAATAAAATATTGAATTTATTATATATAAACATATCACATTTTATAGAAGGTAGTCATTTTTTTACATGTTATATATGTTGTATTAAGTATTTTGATACTAATATTAAAAGAATTAATTTGGTAGTAAATTGTTTTCAACAGATATCTTTAAATTGATCTAATTAAATAAATTATTTTTATGGTTTAATTTTGATTATTATTAATTTCTAATAAAATTTAATTATTATAAAAGATATTAGTTATTTAATGAATTTAAGAAATGTATATAAGTGATTTTTTAAAAAAAAGCATTAGTATGTTTTAAAAAGTAAAAAACTATATATTTTATATGTATAAAATTATGGGTGTTTTTTAGTAACAAAGTGAAACATTGTGCGTAGAATATGTGTAACTTTTTTTAAAATAGATTGTTATTGTAAAATATTATAGTGATTTTTAATTTATACGCATATATGTATGTACATGTATATATATATGTATTTTTTAATTTTTAGTAATCATCGTAATACTAGAAATTTTTATGTAATATCAATAAATTATTAATATATATTTTTTTTATTAAAAAAAAATATATTAGTTCATTTATTTAAAACATGGCATGTGATTTTAGCAATACTAGTTTTATACTTATTTTAAATTTATTTAATTAGCTAGCTATACATTTATTTTTGCAAATTTTTTCTTTAGTTATAATTAAAATAGTGATTGAATAGTAATGAGATTATTTTTAAAAATAGCTTATATATATAAATTATATAAAAAATATGTATGCATATAGTAAAAAATATATACATATATATTTTATATTATAAAAAATAAGTTGTTTAAAACGAAATTAAATTATTTTGAGTAGATATATGAAAACAATACGTTTTTTTTATGATTTTTTATTAAAAGCATTATTTTTTTTATATTTTTTTTGTTTTTTTTGTGTTTCTTTGTTATCAAATTCTTTTGCACAAACGTCTTCTAAGGTAATTCAGGATAGCTTTTCTTCAGTAATACAAAAAGCTATTCCTTCGGTTGTTAGTATTTATGTTGATGGAATGATAACTGTAGATAATCAAAAAATTAAAAATCAAGATAGTACTTCTGAAAATAAAAAAAATAAAAATACAAAACGAATTACATTTTTAAAAAAATACTTTTTTTGTAAAAAAAATAATAATAATTATGAAATCAGAAAAAAGTTTAAAGCACTTGCGTCAGGTGTAATTATTGACTCTAATAATGGATATATTGTTACTAATAATCATGTAGTAGATAACGCTACATGTATTATTGTTAGAACGTATGACAATTATTATTATTTAGCAAGTGTTATAGGAACAGATCCATGTACTGATTTAGCTGTAATTAAGGTTGAAGAAATAAATAAGTTAAAAGAAATAAAACTTTCTGATTGTAAAGAGTTAAAAGTTGGAGATAGTACTATAGCTATAGGTAATCCATACGGTTTACCTGATACTGTAACAACAGGAATAATATCAAATATTGGAAGAAGTGGTTTAAATTTGAGTAAGTATGAAAATTTTATTCAAACTGATGCGGCTATTAACAATGGAAATTCTGGAGGAGCGTTGGTTGATTTAAAAGGAGAATTAATAGGGGTGAATTCTGCTATTTTTAGTCCAGCAGGTGGTAATGTAGGAATAGGTTTTGCTATACCAGCATATGTAGTAAAAATTATTAGTCAACAACTAATTTCATATGGTTCTGTTCATCGTGGGTATTTAGGAATTTGTGGAGTTGATTCAGAACAAAACATAGCTGAATCTGTAGGAATGTCTAAAATCGATGGGGCTTTTATAACTAAAGTAGATGATAATACTTCTGCAAAAAAAGAAGGATTGCGTGCTGGAGATGTAATTGTTTCTTTTAATAACAGACCAATTACTAATTTTCCTGAATTAGTTTCAGAAACATTAGTTGCAGAACGTGGATCTAAAGTAAGATTGGGTGTAATAAGAAATAATTCCATGTTTTTTATTAATATAACAGTAGAAGAAAACGAAAAGGGAAAAAACATTATATCAGAATATGTTGATCGGTTTTTTTTAGGATCTAAGTTATGTAATTTTAGTTATAAAATGGATGGAGTAGATAATAAAGGTGTAAAGATAAATTCTATCAAAAAAGGTTCTCATGCAGATATCAAGGGATTTAAAAAAAATGATATAATCATATCAGTAAATAAACATTTCGTTATAGATTTAGAAGATTTAAAAAAAAATTTAGATAAAAAATGTACATTACTGGTTTTTAAAGTTTTAAGGAACAATCAAATAGTATATGTTATTTGTAGTTAATTACAAATATAAAATATATATATTTTTTATTAGTTGTCCTAGTATTTATAAAGATTATAAAAAGTAGGACAACTAATGATTTAAAAAAAATTTATAAAAATTAAATATCAAAAACTAATCTTGATATATATTTCTAAGTAATTTATTTAATTCTACTTTACTTAATGTTTTATGGTCTACTTTTTTTACTATGATAGCGGAGTACAATCCATATTTTCCATTTTTTGAAGGTAGATTGCCGGGTACTACTACAGATTGACTTGGTACTCGTCCATAATAGATTTTGTCATTTTCTCTATCATAAATTTTTGTACTTTTTCCAATATAAACTCCCATGGATATTACTGATCCTTCTTCAACAATAACACCTTCAACTATTTCAGATCTAGCTCCAATGAAGCAGTTATCTTCAATAATTGTAGGTGAAGATTGAATAGGTTCTAAAACGCCTCCAATACCAACTCCTCCTGAAATATGAACATTATTTCCTATTTGAGCACAAGATCCTATAGTTGACCAAGTATCTATCATAGAGTTTTCTCCTATGTATGCTCCTATATTTACATAACTTGGCATTAGAACGCTATTTTTACCTATAAACGCTCCGTTTCTTACAGTAGATAACGGTACAATTCTTACGTTATCTTTCTGAAATTGAGATTCATCATAGTCACTGTATTTTAATGGGATTTTATCGTAGTAACAGGTTTCAAGAGCGTGGAATATAGAATTTTCTTTTGTTAAAAATGCTAATAAAATAGCTTTTTTAACCCATTCATTAACTATCCATGAATCATTTTTTTTTTCTGCTGCACGTAATGTACCGGAATTTAGCAAACTAATAGTTTTATCGATAGATTCAGAGATAGAGGAATCGATATTGTCAATATCTAAAGTATCTTTTTTTTCATAAGATTCATTGATTATTTTTTTTAAATTTTCCATAAATGAATATTTCCTATAAGTAATATTAATGGTTTTAAATAGTATCTAACTTGATATTATAGATCATATATAGGTATATATGATAAATATTTCTAATATAGAAACATTTTTTTTGTATAATTTAAAGTATTTTCTAAAAAAAGTAGATTTTAGTCTAATTTAATATAACGAATTATTATAAACAGAGTTAGATTTTATACAGTAAATACACAAATATTAAAAATACATAGTATAGCAATGTTTTTTATAAGTAGGGGTATAAATTATGATTTATAGAGTAAGAATTTCACATCCATATTCTGTAACTAAAACAGTATGCTCATATTGAGCAGAATAGCTATGATCTATTGTTTTTACTGTCCATCCATCCTGCATGCATTGTACATTGTGGCTTCCAATGTTAATCATAGGTTCTACTGTAAAAGTCATATTTTTTTTTATTTTGATGCCTTTTATTTTTTTATTATAAAAATGTAAAATTTCAGGTTTTTCATGAAACATTTTTCCTATTCCATGTCCGCAATAGTTTCGAACTACGGAAAATTTATTGCTTTCTACATATTTTTGTATTGTTTTTCCAATAATAGAAGAATAAACTCCAGGTTTTATTTTTTCTAGAGCTAAAGATAAGCTGTTTTCTGCAATTCGGCATAGTTTTTTAAGTTGTTTTGTAGTATTACCTATAATAAACATTTTAGAAGCATCTCCATGATATCCATTTTTAATAACTGCTACATCGATGTTAATAATATCTCCTTCTTTAAGGTATTCTGTATAGCTAGGAATACCGTGGCATACTACGTCATTTATTGATGTACAAATAGAGTTTGGAAATCCATTATATCCTAAACAAGCTGGAATAGCTTTTTGTTGTTTTATTATAAAGTTATGGCAGATACGATCAATTTCGCCTGTTGAAATTCCTGGAATAAGAAATGGTTCAATCATGTTTAACACTTCTGAAGTTAATTTTCCCGCGATTCTCATTTTTTTAATTTCTTGACTTGTTTTGATTAGAGTGCTAGTCATTCTTTACCTAAATTATACTATATAGTTGAGTTACATAAAAAATATTTAATTTTACAAAATATTTAATTTTGTTTTTTTATTAAAAATTAAAATTTTAGCGTGTAAGTGTATATACAACAATATTATAAACTAAAATAATCATAATAATAAATGATATACTGTAGCAGTATATTATAGATAAATTAAGTTTTAGCAATTTAATCTTATTTATTAAGTTGAAGTTAAAAAAAAATTTATTAAAATATTATATATATGTAGTTAATTTATAAAATCATTAATGTGAATTATTTGGAGTTGTCATGCATATTATTTCAATGAAGGATATGTTAAAAGCAGGAGTGCATTTCGGTCATCAAACGCGTTATTGGAATCCAAAAATGAAACCTTTTATTTTTGGATCACGTAACAAAGTACATATTATTAATTTAGAAAAATCTTTACCGTTATTTAATATAGCTTTATGTGAATTAAAAAAAATATTTTATAGAAATGGAAAGATATTATTTATTGGTACTAAAAAAGCAGCAAGTAAAGAAATAAAAATAGCAGCTATGAACTGTAAGCAATTTTATGTTAATCATCGTTGGTTAGGTGGAATGTTAACTAATTGGAAAACTGTAAGACAATCGATAAAACGGCTACAGGATTTAGAAATTCAATTAGAAGATGGTACATTAGATAAATTAACTAAAAAAGAACGACTTTTAAGATTAAGAGAATTGGATAAATTAGAAAAAAGTTTGGGTGGAATAAAAAAGATGGGAGGGTTACCTGATGCTATTTTTGTCATAGATGCTGAATATGAAAATATTGCTATAAAAGAAGCTAATAATCTTAGTATACCAGTGTTTTCTATAGTTGATACAAATTCTAATCCAGAAGGAGTTGATTTTATTATTCCTGGTAATGATGATGCTATTAGAGCTATAAAATTATATCTACATACAGTAGTGTCTATTCTTCAAAAGAGTAGTGAAAAAAAAATAATTATTAAAAAGAATAAATAGAATTTTTGCATATTTTGTAATGTAATATTTTGCTAATTGTCATGTCAGTTAATGTTAAATGCATTTTATGTGCAGATATTAAATAGTTTGTTTGACTAAACTTGTATAGAAATATATTATTTAAAACAGTTGAAATTATATGTTTTATATATATTAAAAATTATTTTTTTTAACAAAGAGAGTTTCAATATGGAAAATGTTTCAGCTTCTCTTGTAAAGAGTTTAAGAATAAGAACGGGAGTAGGTATACTAGAGTGTAAAAAAGCTTTAATAGAATCAAATGGAAATATAGAATTAGCTATAGATTATCTTAGGAAATCTGGTATAAGAAACGCTAAAAAAAAAATAAGAAATACAACTTTGCAAGGTTCTATCTTTTTAAAAATTAAAAATAATTCTGGAGTTATTTTAGAAATAAATTCTGAAACTGATTTTGCTTCCCGTAGTAAGGAGTTTAATTTAATAGGTACAGATTTAGCAAAAATAGCTATTGAAAAAAAACTAGAAGATATTCATGAATTAAAAAATATTTTTGAAAAAAAAAGATCATCTTTTATTAATCAGTTTTCAGAAAATATTTTAATTCGTAGAATTAAATTTTTAAATGGGGAGAGTTTAGGATCGTATATGCATAATTCTAGAATAGGAGTATTGGTATCTAGTGATTTTAAAAATGTTGAAAAAGACATTTTACATCAGTTAGCTATGCATATTGCAGCAAATGATCCAGAGTATCTTTCGTCTGATCATATTCCTAAAGATGTTATGGATAGAGAACATGAAATACAATTAAACTTATCAAAAAAAATAAATAAACAAGATTTTGTTATAAAAAAAGTATTGGAAGGTAGAATGCAAAAATATATAAACAGCATTTGTTTGATGGAACAAAATTTTTTATTAGATAATACTAAAAAAGTAAAAGATGTGTTGTTAAAACATAAGTTTTTAGTAAAGAACTATATTCGGTTTGAATTAGGTCGTTAAATACATAGTTATTAAATTATATTTAATAAAATTAATCATTGTATAAAAGATAATTAATTTTAAATATTTGTTTAGAGGAACTGATAATTTAAGTTCCTTTAAATAGATAAAAATGTTTATATTTTATCAAAAAATGAATTATTTAAAGTTAGTATTCATTTTGTATTAAGTAGCTTTATAGTGGATATAAAATAATGAAAATGTGTATTTATAAAAAAAAAGTATATAATCGAGTATTAATAAAATTGAGTGGAGAATCTTTACAAAACGAAAAAAAAACCGGTATAAATCAGTTTTTTTTATATCGTATAGCAAAAGATATAAAAGCAATAGTACAGTTAGGAATACAAGTTTCTATCGTGATTGGAGGTGGAAATTTGTTTAGAGGTTCAAGTTTAACTAATATAGGAGTTAATCATATTGTAGCAGATCATATAGGAATGTTATCAACCATTATTAATGGATTAGCTATTAGAGATATTTTATTTCAGAAAAAAATTCAATCGTATTTAATGTCGTCTTTTCCTATAAAAGGAATATGTTCAAGTTTTAATTTAGATAAAGCTATAAAACTGCTTTCTAGTAACATAGTAATTATTTTTGGGGGAGGGACAGGTAATCCATGTTTTACTACAGATTCAGCTGCATGTTTGAGAGCTATTGAAACTAAATCAGAGATAGTATTAAAAGGAACAAATGTGAATGGTGTATATTCAGCTGATCCAAAAAAAAAGTTAAATGCAGTAATGTATCATAAATTAAGTTACAAAGAAGTATTAGATAAAGAGTTAAAAATAATGGATTTATCAGCGTTTATTTTGGCGCGAGACTATAAAATTCCGATTTGTGTTTTTAATATAAATACTCCAGGTTTATTGTATAAGATTGTTACTGGCGTTAAAGAAGGAACATTTATTGGATGTTGATGTATAAAAAATTATATAAAAATATTTCTTATTTAATTTAGTTTAATTCAATTTTTTAAAACTATTAGTAGTATTTTTTTAAAAAAAACATTTATTTAGTGATTTTGTGTTACTAAATATGAATAAAGTATACATATATGTAGTGTTTTGTAAATATTAGTATGGAGAGTAGTATTATGAATGATTTAAAAAAAGATGTTTATCTGAAAATGGATAAGTGTATAGATTCTTTTAAAGAATCTATTAAAAAGATTAGTACCGGAAGAGCTACATCTTCTTTGTTAGATTCTATTAGTATAGAATACTATAATAATATAGTCCCATTAAGAAAAATATCAAGTATAGTTGTTGAGGACTCGCATACATTAAAAATTAACACTTTTGATTCTTCTATACGTTCTGTAGTAAAAAAAAGTATCATGAAATCTAATTTAGGATTAAATCCTGTAATAGTAGGAGATAGTATAAAAGTTTTTATACCTGTTTTAACTGAAGAAAGAAGAAAAGAATTTATAAAATTATTAAATCATGACGCTGAAAAGGCAAAAATTAGTATTAGAAATATAAGACGCGAAGCTAATGAAAAGATAAAAAATAGAAAAAAAAAAAAAATAATTAGTAATGATGAAGAGTATATCACTCAGAATGCTATTCAGGATTTAACCAATGATTATATGAAAAAAATAGAGTTTTTGGTTTTAAAGAAGAAGAATAACATTCTAACTATATGATTAGAAATATAGTTTTAAATATAATTTTTCGTATTTAAATACGAAAAATTTTAATTTACACTACTATAATACATATATTGAAATGTTATTAATTATTGTAATAGAAAATAAGTTCTAATAAGTATTAGAAGTAATTTATTTTGTATTATTTTAATAATGTTTATTGTTTTATAAACAATACGTTTTTTTTTAAAATAAAATAAATAATGTATATATTGTATAATTTTAAAAAAATTAAGAAAATAACAATATGTATATAAACAACAATTTATTTTACATTTATGTATAGTTATCAACTTTTTTATTTTATTTATTTTATTTAAATTTTAAAAAAAATAATAAATATTAATTAAAAATAATAGATAACAAATAAAAATATAATTTTTATTGAAGATATGTAATATTAAGTAATTATAAATGTATAAATTTTTTTTATTTAGTTTTAGCTGTATAAAATATTAAATATAAATATATAAGTATTATTTATAAAATAAGAATATATTACTATATATAATAATAGGTATAGAAAAAAGTGATTTAAGAATAAGGTATTTTAACAGAAAAGTATTAACACTAGAAGTGTTTATTTACTATCTATTATATTAAGTAATTGATAAATATATTTATTGAAATAATAGTTATATAAAGTTATTTGTAATAACAAAGTTGAAAATGGTTATTTTTACAATTTTTGTTTTATTTTATAAAAATAAAGGACATTTATATTTTATATGATTAATATACCTGACTTTTTATCTCATTCTTTTCCATTTTTACTTGTTGAGAAAGTAATATCGTATAAAAAAAATAAATACTTATATGCATCAAAAAAAATAGTTAACAATGATTTTTTTTTAAATATTCACTATCCAGAAAGACCTATTTTTCCAGGTTCTATAATTTTAGAGATAATAGCACAATCAAGTGGTTTACTAGAATTTGTTAGTAACGGAAAACTGAAAAAAAATGAGATATATTATTTATATAAAGTTAATACATTAAATTTTAGATCTCCTATCATTGTGAATAATATATTAGTAATTAAGGTTTTTGTAAATAGATCACGGAATAATATAACAAAATTTAAAGGGTATATAACAGTTGAACAAAAAATAGTATGCAATTTCTATATATCGTGTGTTAGAAAGTTCATTAATTGAATCAATATAATTGAATTTATTAAAGTATTTAATATGTATATTTTAATTGTAAAACTTAATGTTTATGTTCTAATGAACAAACTAATTATTTATTTATTAAATAATATATATAAATTATGAATTAACATCATATAGTATTTAATTATTTTTATTTTTAAGGAAGTAATATTTTTTATGAAAAAAAGTTTTCCATGTTATATACGTACAGCTGGAATAGATGAAGTAGGAGTTGGTGCAATAGCAGGGGACATAGTTAGTTCTGCAGTGATTTTAGATTCTAAATTTCCTATATTTGGACTACAAGATTCAAAAAAAATATCTTTAAAAAAAAGATTGTTTTTATATGAACAAATAGTTAAAAATGCTTATTCATGGAGTATAGGACGAGTTTCTTGTAAAGAAATAGATATTCTTAGAGTATCTAAAGCCATAGAATTATCTATGATAAGAGCAATTAATCGATTAATGATTAAACCTACTTTTATATTTATAGATGGTGTCAAAACTTTAAATATATCTATTCCTAATGTTTCAATTATTAAAGGAGATAATATTGTTGAAGAAATAAGTGCTGCTTCTATTATAGCTAAAGTATCACGAGATAATAGCATGGTGATATTGGATAAAATTTTTCCTAAATATGGTTTTTTAAATCATAAAGGATATTGTACATCTCAGCATGTATGTGCATTAAAAAAATATGGATTTACTAAATTTCATCGTCGTAGTTATAGGTTAAAATTATATCAATAAATAGAGAATTATTATACTTTTATCATAGTTTTACTATTAAGGGAATTGAAGTTTGGAAGAAAAGTTTTCTCATTTAAGTGTTCATAGTGATTATTCCATGGTAGATGGAATATGTAAACTTGAACAATTAGTTAAACAAGCTTATGAATTTAAAATGCCTTATTTGGCTTTAACAGATTATAATAATTTATTTGGAATATTAAAGTTTTATAAAATTTCTCAGAAATATGGAATTAAACCAATAATTGGATTAGAAACTAAAATTATTTCTAATGATTTCAGTAATGTTTTTTTTGATATAATTTTATTAGCTTCCAATTATAGAGGATATAAAAATCTTCTCGTCTTAATTTCTAAAGCATATGATTTTAAAAAAAATAACAAAGATGTTTCAGTGGTATTTATTTTTAGAAAATGGTTAACTGAATTTAGAAAAGGATTAATAATAATTTCTAGTTCTCAAAATGGAGATTTACTTCAATCTTTATTAAAAAATAATTATTTAATAGCTAAAAATTATTTAGAATATTATCATAAATATTTTCCTAGATCATATTATTTAGAAATATCTAGAATAGGAGAAGAAAATGAAAGTAATTATTTAAATTTGGTTGCTGATTTTTCTTATCAGAATAAAATTCCAATAGTAGCTACTAATAAAGTACGTTTTTTAAAAGAAGAAGATTTTTATGCTCATACTGTTAGACTATCTATTAATCAAGGTATAAGTATTTACGATAAAAATTTTAAAAATAGTTATACAGAAAAACAATATTTTCGATCGCAAGATAAAATGTGTCTTCTTTTCAAAGATATCCCGGAAGTTTTAGTAAATAGTATAGAAATTGCAAAACGTTGTAACGTTGTATTAAAACAAAAGAAAAAATTATTACCTGTTTTTTATAACAAAACTATTTCTGAAGATAAGCTTTTAATTAAAATTTCTAAGAAAGGATTAGAAGAAAGATTAAAATTTATTTTTCCAAATAAAGAAAAAAGAATAAGTATGAGTAAAAAATATTTTAATCGATTAAATAACGAATTAAATATTATTAATCAAATTGGTTTCCCGGGATATTTTTTAGTAGTTATGGAATTTATAAATTGGTCAAAAAAAAATGATATACCAGTTGGACCTGGTAGAGGATCAGGAGCAGGTTCTTTAGTAGCTTATGCATTAAAGATTACAGAATTAGATCCTATAAAGTTAAATCTATTATTTGAAAGATTTCTTAATCCAGAACGTATTTCTATGCCGGATTTTGATATTGATTTTTGCATGGATAGGAGAGATGAAGTAATTAAACATGTATCAAAGATTTATGGAAAGGAATTAGTATCTCAAATAATAACCTTTGGAACTATGACAGCGAAGTCGGTAGTCAGAGATGTTGGTAGAGCATTTGGATATCCATATGGTTTTATGAATAGTATTTCTAAGTTAATTCCATTAGATCCTGGAATATGTTTAGATTCAGCATTAAAAATATCGAATGAATTAAGTGAGTTATATAAAATTAATTCTGATGTTCGTCATATTATTTTTATAGCTAAAAAGTTAGAAGGATTGATAAAACATGTAGGAAAACATGCTGGAGGAGTGATTATAGCTCCAAAAAAAATTTTTAAATTTTCTCCATTATATTGTGATTCATTTGGAAAAAATTTGATTACTCAATTTGATAAAGATGATTTAGAGCGAATAGGTTTAGTTAAATTTGATTTTTTAGGATTAAAAACTTTAACTATTATTCACAATACAGTTAAGATTATAAATAAAGAAAGAAAAACATTATACGAACAGTGTATAGATATGAAAGGAATCTCTTTAAAAGATAAGAAAGTATTTAATTTTTTACAACAATCGAATACTGTTGGTATATTTCAGTTAGAATCTAGTGGTATGAAAGATCTTATTTTGCGTTTAAAGCCAGATTCATTTGAAGATTTAATAGCTTTAATAGCTTTATTTCGTCCAGGACCATTGCAGTCTGGAATGGTGGATAATTTTATTAATAGAAAAAATGGTAAAGAAAGAATTTCTTATCCAATAGAAAAACTAGAACACGATTTGTTGCGTCCAATATTAAAATCGACATATGGAATAATTTTGTATCAAGAACAAGTTATGAAAATAGTTCAAGTATTAGCTGGTTATACTTTAGGAGCTGCTGATATTTTAAGACGAGCGATTAGCAAGAAAAAAATATTAGAAATGAAAAAGCAGAGATCTATTTTTTTACATGGAGCAAAAAAGAATAACATTAGTACGTTATTTGCAGAAAAAATATTTAGTTTATTAGAAAACTTTGCCGATTATGGTTTTAATAAGTCTCACTCTGCAGCATATGCTTTTATTTCGTATCAAACATTATGGTTAAAAACATATTATCCAGCATATTTTATGGCATCAATTATGAGTTCAGAAATAGATAACACAGAAAGAATTGTCACTTTAGTTAACGAAGTAAAAAGAATGAATATTGCAATAGTTCCTCCTAGTATAAAATATAGTGAATATTTTTTTTATGTTAATAAAAACAACCATATAGTTTATGGTATGGGTGCTATAAAAGGAGTTGGAAAAACTGCTATAAATTCAATAGTAGAAATGAGGAAAAAATATAAGCAATTTTCTAGTTTTTTTGATTTATGTATAAAAATAGATCATAAAAAAATTACTAAAAAAATTTTAGAAAAGTTGATTATGTCAGGAGTTTTAGATGCGTTTAATAGAAGTAGAATAGAATTATTAAGACAGTTAAATTATGTTTTTCGTTCATCTGTTAAGTATTTAGAATACCGAATGTTGAAACAAAAAAGTTTGTTTGGTTCACTTTCGAATGAGTTAAAGGTGTTAAATAAAAGTGATGTTAAAAGTAAGCATTTATTAGTTTTAAAAAAAGATATATATATGTATGAGTATGAAACTTTAGGTTTTTATTTGACTAATCATCCAGCACGTAGATATTCTAGAGAAGTAAAAAGATATATCAAAGATATTTCTTTTACCACAAGTAAAAATTTCTTTGATAAAAAGAAAGAAATTTCTTTATTTGGAGTAATTATATCTGTAAATAAAAGAATAGATAAAAATAATAAGATGTATATTACTTTCGTTTTAGATGATTATTATGGAAGGATTGGAATAGTAATCTTTAGCAAGTTTGTAAAAGATAATGAAAAATATATTAAGAATAATCATGTGATATATGTTAATGGATTTGTAAAGTTTGATTTGTATTCAAATAAACAAACATTTATAGCCACTTCTTGTAATTCTATAGTAGGTTTAAGAGAAAAGCACGTTGATTTTATAAAATTAATTATACATGAAAAAAATGTAAGTAATTTAATATTAGATAAGTTATATATTATTTTAAAAAAGTATAATACAGGAATTATACCAGTGTATATATACTATTTTAAAGACAAAAGTTTTACGAAGTTGTTTTTAGGAAAAGATTGGAATGTATGTCCTGTAGATGAATTATTTAATGATTTAAAATTTATTTTAGGAAAAGGTAATATAAAGTTAAAATGTAAAAATTTATATTGATTTTTCTATACAGCAATAAAAACAAATTAATAATTGAGATTAGTTTATTTAATTTTTTTTAAATATACTATATATTTTTTAAATAATTTGTTGTTTTATAAATTTTAAAACATTTTTTATAGAAATAAGAATATTGTTTTTTTCTCTTCTATTTTTGTATTCAATTTTTCCTTTTAAAATATGAGTTTTTTTTATTATAAGTATGTGGGGAATACCGATAAGTTCTATTTCAGAAAACATTTTTCCTAAATATTCTTTTCGGTTATCGAGTATAGTATCAATTTTGTTCTTTTTTAATTCTATATATATATTGTTACTAGTATTTTTAACAGTATTAGATTTATGAAAATTAATAGGTATTATAGCAACGTGAAAAGGTGCAATAGAATTCGGCCATATAATTCCATATTTATCATGGTGTTGATCTATAATAGTTGCTATTAATCTAGTTATTCCTATTCCATAACATCCCATTTTTAAAAAAATATCTTTTTTATCTTTATTTTTTATAGAAAAATTTAATTTTTTTGAATAAATTGAACCAATTTTAAATATGTGAGCTATCTCTATTGATGGAGAAATAGTTATTTTTTTTGTTATGTTTTTAGGATCATTATCATCTTTTTCTATATTTCTTATATCTTCTATATAAGGTTTTTTTAAATCACGAATCCAGTTTACTCCAGTAAAAAAATAATTTTCAGCATTTGCTTTTACAGAAAAATTTTTCATTTTTGCTACTTCTATATCAGAAATTATAGGAATAGTTAATCCAATAGGTCCGATGGTATTGACGTCACTTACTCCTGTAAGATTAAAAATTTCTTTTTTTGTAGCTAATATTATAGGAGAAGAAAACAAAGTTAAATTTTTAATTTTAGTTAAATTTAATTGACGATTCTTTTTTATGAGTAAAGTGATAAAACATAATTTTTTACCAGAAAAATATTTAGCTATAAATGTATCTACTAAATTTGGAATGGAACAATTTTTTATTTTTTGAATATATATTTTATTTAATTTTTGAAATAATGTTTTATTTTTTAATAAATAATTATTTTGATTAATATTAAATTGATTATTTTCACTATTTTTTATAGTAGCGACTTCTACGTTTGCAGCGTAGTTAGAATCTTTAGAAAACGCAATTTTATCTTCTCCAGAACTTGAAATTGCTTGAAATTCATGAGAAATATTTCCTCCCATATTATTTGAACTTGCTTCAACTATTTTAAAATTAATATTCATTAATTTAAATATTTTAGAATATGTTTTATACATGATTTTATAGGTTTTATCTAAACAACTTGAATTTAAATGAAAAGAATAAGCGTCTTTCATTAAAAATTCACGTGTTCGTATAGCTCCGAATCGTGGTCTAATTTCATCTCTAAACTTTGTTTGTGTTTGATATAAGACAATAGGTAATTGTTTATAAGAATTTATTTCTTGCTTAAGTAATAATGTTATTAATTCTTCATGAGTAGGACTTAATATAAATGTTTTATTTCTTCGATCATGTATTTTTAATAATTCTTTTCCGTAAGTATTTATCCTTCCACTATTTTTCCATATTTTACTTGGTTGTAATATAGGCATGCTAATTTCGATTGCATTTTTTTTATTTAATTCTTTTTGAATTATTTTTTGAATTTTTTTTATAACTCTCATTCCAGTTGGCAACCAAGTATATAATCCTGAAGAGATTTTTCTAATAATTCCTGCTCTTAACATTAATCGGTTACTAATTGTATCAGTTTGATCAGACACTTTTTTTAAAGTATAGAGTAAATAATTGTTTGTTTTCATCTTTTTCTCAGGTTATGTTAAAGATGCATGAATGATTTATAGTAGACTATGTGTATTTAGTGAATTTTTTGTATTTTTTATATAAAACAATTTTCGATATAATGAATGCTTTATTTTAGAAACATTCTTAAATAGTTGTTAAGAATGCATATATGTGTTATTTAATGTGTATATATTACATAATTCAGTAAAATAATATACAATTTTAGAATTGATTATAGTTAATATGTCAAAATAAATTAAATTATATAAATATTTTATAGTTTTATTACTAAAAAAAAAGTAAGTAAATTTAGTATTATTTAATTTCAATAGTATAAAATTTTTTATAGTTTAAGGTGTAAATGAGAGTAAAAATTAAATAAAACTTAATTAGTATATATATATAATTTATATATCATATAAAGATTTGATAACAGACATATTAATAATATAATATATTATACAAACAGATAAGGCTAATACATTGTCATACGATGGAAATGAAAATAGAACTGAAAACGCTACTGTTCATAGAATAAAAAAAGCACTTGAAAAAGGAAATAATAGTTATTCTAGCGAATTAAACTCGATATTAGTACTAAGTTTTTATTTTTTTATTCTATGGTTTTTTAAAATAGAAATAATTAATAATTTATTAGATATAATTAATCAATATTTAATTTTTGATCATAACATTATTTTTTATGAAATTGATGTATTTTCATCCAGTATTTTTTTATGTAAAAAAATAATAAGAACAATTTTACCATTATTTATAGGTATTTTTTTAATATCTTATATTTCTCCAGTGATTTTTAGTAATTTTATTATAAAGTTTCGATTTATAAAATTTAGATTAAATATTTTAAATATTTTTTTAGGAGTTAAAAATATTTTTTCTATTAATTCATTTATAGAGTTATTGAAAATAGTATTGAAAGTATTTTTTGTTATTGTTTTTATAATGTTTTATTTGTTTTTTAATAATGTAAATTCGCAAAGTTTTTTATGTTTATCAACATACGAACCAATAAATGGTTTTATTTTTTCTTTTACTCTGATAGAAAAATGTGTTTTTTTATGTATGTTAAGTTTTATTCCAGTGGTTACATTAGATTTTTTTTGGAAAAAGTTTATTTTTTTTGAACAAATAAAGATGTCTAAAGAAGAAGTTAAAGAAGAATATAAAGAAATACATGGAAATCCAGAGATAAAATCAAGAATTAGAAGGGCTATGAAAATAGCTATACGGAATAAAATTACATCTAATGTTGCTAAATCAGATGTAATTATTACTAATCCATTACATTATGCTATTGCTATACAATATAATGAGATGACAATGGAGGCTCCAATTGTAGTTTCTAAAGGAAAGGGAATATTAGCTTTTAAAATAAAAAATATAGCTAAAAAGAATAAAATACCTATTTTCGAATGTGTAAAATTAGCTAGATCTCTGTATTATACTTCTGAAATAGGTGATCGTGTACCATGGACGTTGTATGCTATATTAGCAGAAATATTGGCATGGGTGTGGAAGTTAAAAAAATGGAAGAAAGAAGGTGGTGTATATCCTGAAAAACCTGCAAGTTCATTTACTATATAATTTTTTATAAAGAAAAAGAGTTAGGCCTATGTTTAATTTTTTTAAATTAAAGAACAGTATTAATGCATTAAAAAAATCTAATTATATATCCTGGAATTTGTTATCTGGACCGATTTTATTGTTAATGATTTTATCTATGATGGTACTTCCTTTACCTCCATGGATATTAGATTTATTTTTTACTTTTAATATAGTGTTATCAATTATAATAATATTAGTAAGTATGTTTAATACAACAACTCTAAACTTTTCGTCTTTTCCAACAGTTTTGCTTTTTTCGACGTTATTACGTTTAGGCTTAAACGTAGCTTCTACTAGAATTATTTTACTGGAAGGTCATACTGGATCTGGATCAGCTGGAAATGTTATACAATCGTTTGGTCATTTTTTAGTAGGAGGAAATTTTGCTATAGGAATGATAGTATTTGTTATATTAGTTGTCATTAATTTTATGGTTATCACAAAAGGAGCAGGTCGTGTTGCAGAAGTAGGAGCTAGGTTTGCTTTAGATGGCATGCCAGGAAAACAAATGGCAATAGATGCTGATTTAAATGCAGGTTTAATTGGTGAAGCAGAAGCTAAGAGAAGAAGACTTAAAGTAGCTTGTGAAGCGGATTTTTATGGATCAATGGATGGAGCTAGTAAATTTGTTCGAGGAGATGCTATAGCTGGAATTTTAATTATGATTATTAATATAATAGGAGGTTTAGTTGTAGGAGTTGTTCAACATGGTTTATCTTTGAAAGAAGCAGCAGAAGTATATACGTTGTTAACTATTGGAGATGGATTAGTAGCTCAAATTCCAGCTTTAGTAATTTCTACTGCTGCTGGAGTGATAGTGACTCGTGTTACTACTAAAAAAAATGTTGGAGAACAGATGATAGGTGAGTTATTTAATAATCCGCAAGTTATTTTATTAAGTGGATTAGTACTCGGTATTTTAGGTTTAGTTCCAGGTATGCCTAATTTAGTTTTTTTATGTTTTACTGGATTTCTTTTTTTATTATCATATTATTTATACAGTACTGGTATTAATCAATCACATTTTTCGTTTTACGAACAATTTAAAAAAAGTAAAAGATCTTTTTATTTAAAAGAAGTATCTTGGGATGATGTACGATTAGAAGATCCTATTGGAATAGAATTAGGAAGTAGTTTAATTTATATAGTAGATGAAAGCAAAAAAAATAATTTATTAATTAAAATTAGAGGAATAAGAAAAAAAATTGCACAAAAAATTGGATTTTTACCACCTGTAGTTCATATACAAAATAATCATAATTTGCCTAATTCATGTTATCAAATATTTTTAAAAGGGATAAAAGTAGTTAAGGAATATGCATTTTATAATAAATTATTAGCTATTAATACTGGAAATGTTAAGAAAGTTTTAACAGAAAAAATAGTTAAAGAGCCTATTTTTGGAATGCCGGCATGTTGGATAGATCAATCATTGCAAATAAAGGCGAAAAACAGTGGATATTCTATCGTAGATCCAGTTTCTTTAGTAGCGACACATTTACATTATATTATAAAAAAAAATTTACATGAGTTATTTGGTCGACAAGAGGCACAAAAACTTTTAGATAGAGTAAGTAAAGTGTCTCCAAAATTAGTAGAAGAATTTATTCCTAATATTATTACGTTAACATCTTTTCATAAAATATTAAAAAACTTATTAGTTGAGAATGTTTCAATTAGAGATATGATAACAATTATTGAAACAATAATAGAAAATGTAAATGTTCAAAATAATGTTAAAGAATTAACGTCTTACGTTCGGATATCTTTGAGGAAGTCTATACTTCAAAAAATATACAAAGATGAAAAAAATATACAAATACGTGTTTTAGATATAAAGTTAGAAAATATTTTACTACAGTCTATTCATCCTGATAGTTATGTAATTGAACCTGGATTAGCTGATTATTTAATAAAAGATCTTACGCGTTCTATTTTAGATAAAAAGATAACAAGTAAAAATATTGTATTAGTAGTAAAACATTCTTTAAGAAGCTTTCTGTCAAATTTTTTAAGACCTTATTTTGAAGATTTAAATGTTCTTTCTCAGTTAGAAATAGGAGATCAAAAAAATATACAAATTATTGATATAATCGGAACAAATTTAAACAGAAATAAATAAATTTAGTATCAATAACAAGTTTTAAAATAAATTAAATATAAAGTATTATTCTTGGTACAGTTTAGAATTTTATATTTTAAATAAAAGACATTTTATTAGAAATAGATTACATATAATCTACTGTTTTTATACCTAATAAGGATAGTCCTATTTTTATTGTTTTTGCAATTAGCGCAGATAGTTTGAGTCTACTGTATTTTATATGTATTTTATTTTCTAAAAAAATCGGGTATTTTTCATAAAAATGAGAAAACGAAACAGATAAACGATATAAGTATGAACATATAATATGTGGAACTCCTTTTTTTGCTGCAGAGTATAATATTTCTTCAAATTGTAAAAGTTGTATTCCTAGTTTTATTTCTTGATTTTCTAAAAGAATAATATTATTTTTTAAATTAAATTGAGAAATTTTGTTTTTTTTAAATATAGATAATATTCTTGTATAGGCGTACTGTATATATAATGCTGTATTTCCTTCGAAACGAAGCATGTTATCCCAGTTAAAAACATAATTCATTTTTCTATTTTTAGAAAGATCAGCGTATTTAAGAGAACCTATTCCTATTACATGAGCTATTTTATTTAATTTTTCGCCTAATAAACCAGGATTTTTTTGTTTAATAATTTCTTTAGCTCTTTCTATAGATTCGTGTATTAATTTAGTTAGTTTTATATTTTTTCCAGATCTAGTTTTAAAAGGTTTGTTATCATTAGATAACATCATTCCAAATATATGGTGTTCTATTTTGAAGTTATTAGCTATATATCCTGATTTTCTACATATTATTTCTATTTGTTGAAAGTGTTGTTGTTGTCTACTATCTACATAATAGATTATTCTATCTGCTTTCAGATCATTGAATCTGTATTTAAGACAAGCAATATCTGTTGATATATATAAAAATGCACCATCTGATTTTTGTATAATTACCCCCATATCATCTCCTAATTTATTTTTCAATTCTTTTAGAAAGACGATTACTGAACCTTTTTTGATGACAGCTATTTTTTGTTTTAATAAATCATTAATAATGGAAGGTAGCAGTTTACTGTAAAAACTTTCCCCTAAGATATGTTTTTTTTTTAGAGATACTCCAAGTTGATCGTAAATCAATTGATTTTCTTTTATTGTTATATTTACTAATTTTTTCCATATTTTAGTAACGTGTAAATCTCCAGATTGAAGTAAAACAACGTTTTTCTTTGTTTTTTGTAAAAAATTTTTTTCTTTATCAAATTTTAATTTTGCTTTTTTATAATATATTTCAAGTTTTTTTAAAGGCATATTTTCTAATATATTTATTTTTTTTTTATTTTGTAAATAAGTAATAAGCATTCCGAACTGTATACCCCAATCTCCGATATGATTAGCTCGAATGACTTTATTTCCTAAAAATTCTAATATTCTTGCTGTAGCGTCTCCGATAATAGTAGATCTTAGGTGTCCAACATGCATTTCTTTTGCTACATTTGGAGATGAATAATCAATTACTACAGTTTTTGGATTAGTATAAGAAATATTTAATCTAAAGCATGTATATGATTTTTCTAATTTTTTTTGTATCCATTGTACATTTAAAGTTAAATTAATAAATCCAGGATAAGTTACGGTAATTTTTGAACATAATTGGTTTAATTCGCTCATATTTATAATGTTTTTTGCTAATTCAGACGGGTTTTTTTTAAGTATATTAGCAATTTGTATAATACCGTTTATTTGATAATGTATATTTGGTTTATTAGTTACACATTGAATAATAGGATTAAAATGTTTAGGAATTTTATTTTTTAAAAAAGATTGTTTTATTTTTTTTTGAAGTAATTTTTGAATATTCATATATTTCCCAATATGCTTGATAGATAGATGTATATATTGTGTAATTTAAAAACAGTAGTAGAAAATAAGTAAAAATTAGTTTTTATTATTAAAGTAATACATAGAAGTATTTTGAATTTTATTAGAAAAAATAAATTAAAAAAATAATTAATAGTGTATAACAAAATTTTATTATAATGATAATTAAATTTAGATTAAAGCAAAGAGTATTTTATTTTAGTTTAAAAAAAGTATTGACAAAATGTTAAAATATTAGTAATCTATAAAAAGTTTATATAGTTTCGCTCTTTAAAAAAAAATCAGAAAATTTGTGTGGGCACGCTAAGTTAAGTCAAAGAAATTTAGTTTTAAGAATTATTTTTTACAATTGAAGAGTTTGATCATGGCTCAGATTGAACGCTGGCGGCAAGCTTAACACATGCAAGTCGAGCGGCATCGAGAAAAACTTCGGTTTTTTGTCGGCGAGCGGCAAACGGGTGAGTAATATCTGGGAATCTACCCTAAAGAGGGGGATAACTACTGGAAACGGTAGCTAATACCGCATAATGTTGAAAAACCAAAGTAGGGGATCTTTAATAGACCTTACGCTTTTGGATGAGCCCAGATGAGATTAGCTTGTTGGTGAGGTAATAGCTTACCAAGGCTACGATCTCTAGCTGGTCTGAGAGGATAACCAGCCACACTGGAACTGAGACACGGTCCAGACTCCTACGGGAGGCAGCAGTGGGGAATCTTGCACAATGAGCGAAAGCTTGATGCAGCTATGCCGCGTGTATGAAGAAGGCCTTAGGGTTGTAAAGTACTTTCAGTAGAGAAGAAGAAATAAAAGATAATACCTTTTGTTTTTGACGTTATTTACAAAAGAAGCACCGGCTAACTCCGTGCCAGCAGCCGCGGTAATACGGAGGGTGCTAGCGTTAATCAGAATTACTGGGCGTAAAGAGCACGTAGGTGGTTTTTTAAGTCAGATGTGAAATCCCTAGGCTTAACCTAGGAACTGCATTTGAAACTAAAAAACTAGAGTTTCATAGAGGGAGGTAGAATTCTAGGTGTAGCGGTGAAATGCGTAGATATCTGGAGGAATACCTGTGGCGAAAGCGGCCTCCTAAGTGAGGACTGACACTGAGGTGCGAAAGCATGGGGAGCAAACAGGATTAGATACCCTGGTAGTCCATGCTGTAAACGATGTCGACTTGGAAGTTGTTTCTAAGATATATGGCTTCCGAAGCTAACGCGTTAAGTCGACCGCCTGGGGAGTACGGCCGCAAGGCTAAAACTCAAATGAATTGACGGGGGCCCGCACAAGCGGTGGAGCATGTGGTTTAATTCGATGCAACGCGAAAAACCTTACCTGGTCTTGACATCCATAGAATTTCTTAGAAATAAGAAGGTGCCTTAGGGAACTATGAGACAGGTGCTGCATGGCTGTCGTCAGCTCGTGTTGTGAAATGTTGGGTTAAGTCCCGCAACGAGCGCAACCCTTATCTTCTGTTGCCATCAGGTTATGCTGGGAACTCAGGAGAGACTGCCGGTTATAAACCGGAGGAAGGTGGGGACGACGTCAAGTCATCATGGCCCTTACGATCAGGGCTACACACGTGCTACAATGGTACATACAAAGAGAAGCAGCCCTGTAAAGGTGAGCAAACCTCATAAAGTGTATCGTAGTCCGGACTGGAGTCTGCAACTCGACTCCACGAAGTCGGAATCGCTAGTAATCGTGGATCAGAATGCCACGGTGAATACGTTCCCGGGCCTTGTACACACCGCCCGTCACACCATGGGAGTGGGTTGCAAAAGAAGCAAGTATCTTAACCAGATTTATCTGGATGGAGCTTACCACTTTGTGATTCATGACTGGGGTGAAGTCGTAACAAGGTAACCGTAGGGGAACCTGCGGTTGGATCACCTCCTTACAGAATTTTACTTATTTTGGTAGTGCCCACACAAATTTTCTGATTGCCTTTTTCATTATAAGATAAAGGCTTGTAGCTCAGTTGGTTAGAGCGCACCCCTGATAAGGGTGAGGTCGGTGGTTCAAGTCCACTCAGGCCTACCAAAACTAGCATATAAAATATATATAACATATATATATATACATATATATATATGTATATTTTATTTTTTAAAAATTAATAGATTTATATGTATTGAAAATGTGGGGTTATAGCTCAGATGGGAGAGCGCCTGCTTTGCACGCAGGAGGTCAGCGGTTCAATCCCGCTTAGCTCCAATTTTTTTCTTTACAAATTTAATTGTTATTTTTTTTTATTCTTAGATACCTAAAAAAATCAAATTCAGAAACATTTAATTTAGGAAAAATATAATTTTTTATATTTTTTTTATTAGTGCATAGGAACATATTAATAGTTTTTTCTTTTTTTAAAACAGTAGGTACTGTTCTTTTTTTATTTTCTATTAATTTTAAAAATTTATTTAACATTTTATTTTTTTTTAATATAGAACAAAAAAATTTTATATTATGTTTTGTATATTCATGAGAACAAAAAATTGCAGTATTATTTTTTAGTTTACTTATTAATTTTAATGAATTAAACATATCTAATAAATTCTCGTATTTAGTATATCCACAACCTCCGGAAAACAAAGTATCTCCACAAAAAAAATATGGATTTGAAAGGTAACAAACGTGACCTTCTGTATGGCCTGGAGTATGTAATACTGTTATGCTTAAATTCATGATATTGATTACATCATGGTTAAATACATATATATTAGTACCTGCTTTTTTTGTTTCTACTGGACCATAAATTGGAATATTTGGATATGATAATATTATTTCTTTAACTCCAAAAACATGATCTTGATGATGGTGAGTTAGCAAAATCGCATTTAATATTAATTTTTTTTTTTTATAAATTGTAAAACGTTAAATGCTTCTCCTGGATCTACTATAATACATTTTTTTTTCTTGCTTAAAATCCAAATATAATTGTTTTTTAAAGATCGAACGTAAAATATCATAATACACCTAAATTATTTAATGGACGGTTATAACATAAAATATAAATTCATGCGTACATGAATATATATATACGTATATATATATACGTATTTTGTTTATTTATATAAAAAATCTATGAATTGTGGATTTTTTGCTGATGTTTTAGCTATTTTATCACATAATTCATTCTTTATATTTCCACTATGAGATTTAATCCATATCCATGTAGTGTTATGTAAATTTAATACTTTGTTAAGTTTAATCCATAAATCTATATTTTTAATTTTTTTTTTATTTGGAGTAAACCATCCTTTCTTTTTCCATTGTTTGATCCAAATATTAGTGCCTTTTTTAACATATTGACTGTCAGTATATATAGAAACGTTACAAGATTGATTTAAAGCTTTTAGTCCTACTATTACAGCCATTAATTCCATACGGTTATTAGTAGTGTTATAGAAACCTGCTGTTAATATTTTTCTATATTTTTTATAATATAAAATAGCACTATATCCACCTGGACCGGGATTTCCTAAACAAGAACCATCTGTAAATAGTATAATTGATTTATTCATTAATTTTATTCAACTGTTAAACAATTAGTTTATTTTAATATATTATATATATGATGAATACGATAACAAAAAGAGAAATTGTTATAGATACAGAAACTACAGGTATGAATAGTAAAGGATGTTTTTATAAAGGACATAGAATTATAGAAATATCATGTATAGAAATATTTAATAGAAATATTACAGGGAAAGTTTTTCACACTTATTTACAACCAGATAGAACTATAGATGATTCTGCTTATAATATTCATGGAATTTCTGAAAATTTTTTACATGATAAACCTAAATTTAAAGATGTTGTTAAATTTTTTTTTTCTTTTATAAAGAATTCAAATTTAATTATTCATAACGCTATGTTTGATATTGCATTTATAAATTATGAATTAGAGTTAATAAATTTTCATATTAAAAATATAGAAAAAAAATACAAAGTAATAGATTCATTATCAATAGCTAGAAACTTATTTCCAGGAAAGAAAAATAATTTAAATGCTTTATGTGATAGATATAAGATAGAAAATAAAAGTAGAAAATTGCACAGTGCTTTATTAGATTCACAATTACTTGCTAAAGTATATTTAAAAATGACTAGTTATCAAAAAGTTATGTGTTTTGACAATAGTTATAAATTTAAATCAAAGTTAAAAAATCATATTAAGTATAAATTCATAGTAATTTTTGCAAATGAAAAAGAAATTCATAAACATGACGATTATTTATTTTTTATAAAAAAAATTACTAAATTATCATAAAAATCTTGACTATTTTTTTTAAATCAATTATCTTTTAATTTCAAGATAATTTTAATTAGAAAATAATTGGTGCGGTAGTTCAGCAGGTTAGAATATCGGCTTGTCACGCCGAGGGTCACGGGTTCGAGCCCCGTCCGCACCGTGAAATACAATATTGACTTAAAAAACGAAGTATATTTATAGAAAAATATTGTGTTTTATATCCTTCCTGAAGAAAAATAACAGTATTTCATTACATGGTAATAGAATATAACAATATATTGATATTATTAATATATAAGTTAATATTAATTGTTATATTATTTTTTATATATGAAAGTTTTATTCTTTTTCAGATTAAATAAATTTAATTTCATTATGACATATTCATTTAAGATTAAAAATATTTCTTCTAGATAAGAAAATGAAAGTTAAGGATTTTATTACATGTATGAACGAATCATTAAAAAAGAATTAGAGTCTTCTTTAAATCTACTAGAAAAATTTTTAAAACATAAATCTTATATTAAAAAAATTGAATTGTCTGCTGATATAATAGTTGAGTCTTTTAAAAAAGGAAAAAAGGTAATTTCGTGTGGAAATGGAGGATCACATTGTGATGCTATGCATTTTGCTGAAGAATTAACTGGTTGTTATAGAAAAATACGAAAAGGATATCCGGCTATATCTATTTCTGACTCAAGTTATTTTACTTGTGTATCTAATGATATAGGATATAATTATGTTTTTTCTAGATTTGTTTCAACGTTAGGAAAAGAAGGGGATGTGTTACTAGCTATTACTACGTCAGGGAATTCTGAGAATATTTTAAGAGCTATTAAGTCAGCTTATAAAAAAAATATGAAAGTTATAGTTTTAACAGGAAATAATGGAGGAAAAGTTAAAGGAAGAGCGAATATAGAAATTTGTGTACCTTATACTGGTTATGCAGATAGAATTCAAGAAATGCACATAAAAATTATTCATATATTGATATATTTAATAGAAATAAAAATGAAAAAGAATATTATTAAATAATTTTTTTAAAAGAATAAAATATATTTTCTAGCAAAAGTAATAGACATATTATTTGTGTGTTTATTTTTAATATATATGTCATAATTATGAATGTATATTATTTTACAGAAAATCATATTTTATAAAAATAATTTATAAGAATATACAGTTAGTGTGGTTTTTATTTAAATTAAATATAACTAATTTTAGTTATTTTTGTTTTTTTTAAAGATTAGGAATGTCTTTTATGAATAAAAAATACATTGTTACGTGGGACATGTTACAGATGTATGGTCGAAAGCTTGCTACACAATTAAAATTAATAAAAAAATGGAAAGGTGTTCTTGCAGTTAGTAGAGGAGGATTAATTCCAGCTGCTTTATTAGCTAGAGAGTTAAATATACGGTTTGTAGATACTATTTGCATTTCTAGTTATGAACATGATAAAAAAAACAATATTGTAGTAATAAAAGAACCTAAAGAAATAAAACAAGATTTTTTAATAGTCGACGATTTAGTAGATACTGGTGCTACTGCTAAAATAATAAAGGAAGCTTATCCAAAATTATATTTTGTTACTATTTTCGCTAAACCGATGGGAAGACGTTTAGTTGATCGTTATGTAGTAGATATATCTCAAAGTACATGGATTGAACAACCGTGGGATATGGATTTATTATATGTTCCACCACTATGTGATTGATTAAAGTCTAAATTATATAAACATACATATATAATAGTTTTTTATTTTAAAAACATGAAAAGTAAAAATTAATAGTTATATAGTTCAATTCAATTTTTTTTATCATAAAGAATTATTTTATAAAATTTAAAATAGTATGTTTTAGTTTATATATTATGTTATTGCATAAAAAATAATAATAATTAGTGTTATTTTTTTAAAATATTAAACATTTGTTTATTTAATACATATAATATACCTAAAAATATTTTCTAAAATAGAAAAATATGACTAAAAAGAAAAAAAAATGTCTAATAATAAAATTGATAAAAAAAATTTAAATAACCATAAATCAAATATTACAACAATAAAAAATAATGTGAATGATAATGATATAAAATACGATAGCGATTTTTTACTTAACGAATTACGAAGCAAGCTATTAGAATTAGAAAAAAAATTAATTAACACAAAGAGTGATTTGACAAATGATGAAGAACAACATTTCAATAGAAAAAAAGTTATTTTAGAAAAAGAAAATAAATTCTCTTTAAAAAAAATAATTTTTGAAATTTTGCCAACTATAGATAGTTTAGAGCGAGCGTATAGTTTGTTAATAGAAAAACAAGATAAAAAAGAGGTATATGTCAGAAATTTATTAAAATGCGTTTTAAAATCATTGTTATTAACAATAAAAAAATTTGGAGTAGATAGCATAAATTCTATAAATGTAGAATTTGATCCAAATGTTCATCAAGCAATATCTATGCAAAAATCTAATTCTATTCAAGAAAATCATATTTTATCAATTGTACAAAATGGTTATTTATTAAATGGAAGATTATTAAGACCAGCTATGGTAATAGTATCAAAAAAATAATTAAATTTTTTCTTATAAAGAAGGTGTGTTGTATTAAATATACTTATAATAAGTAAGAATTACACACCTTTTTTTTAGAAGTAAATTATTATTTTTTGTTTAGTTATAATCAGATGTTTAGATATCTATCTAAAAACATTAGATTATTAATTGTGTTATATTGAAAAGTTATGATTATGTAATAAGTCAAAAAATGATTTTTATGAAAATTAAATAAATTATTACATGTAATTTACTGATGATTAATTGTTAAAATTACAAAATATGAAAAAAAAAATAAAAAATAGTTGCATATCTTTAAATAAAAAAGCTAAATATTTATATTTTATTGAAAAAAAAATTGAAGCTGGACTATGTTTACAGGGATGGGAAGTTAAATCTTTAAGAAGAAAACAAATAAATATTGAAAATAGTTATATTATTTTTCGAAATGAAGAAGTTTTTTTATTTGGTTCTAGGTTTAATCCTGTTACTACTTTAGAATCTCATATTCAATATGATATTATGCGAGATAGAAAATTACTTTTACATAAAAAAGAGATAGGTTTTTTACATGGAAAAATGAGTAGAGAAAAGTATGTTGTTATAGCTTTATCATTATTCTGGAAAAAGGCCTGGTGTAAAGTAGTTTTAGGATTAGCAAAAGGTAAAAGCAAGTATGACAAACGAAAGTGCACTAAAGAAAGAGAGTGGAACAAGCAAAAAGAAAGATTATTAAAAAACAACAATAAATTTTGATTTAAAAATAATTTTACTAAAAACTAGGACTATAGATGTTTGATTTCGATTATGTTTGGATGAAATATGCTATAAAATTAGCGAAGTTAGCTGAAAAAAACGGGGAGGTTCCTGTTGGAGCAGTATTAGTTCTTAATAAAACAATGATTGGTAGTGGATATAATAAATCCATTTGTAATTATGATCCTACTTCTCATGCAGAAATTTTAGCTTTAAGAGAAGGAGGAAAGAAAATAAGAAATTATAGGTTATTAGATACAACGCTATATGTTACTTTAGCACCGTGTATGATGTGTTTAGGGGCTATAATAAATGGACGAGTTAAAAGATTAGTATATGGAACTTCAAATATAAAGTTGGATTCATTGTATAATTTTTTATGTCAATATAAAGAAAAAAACATTGTTTCTTCTTTAAAAATTGAAAAGGGTGTATTTTCTTACATATGTAAGAATGTTATTTTAAATTTCTTCAAAAAAAAGAGAAGATAACCATATAATAGTTGTATTAAATTAATATTTTTTAGTTTTCTAAAATCACTAAAGCATGAATATAATTTTTTTCTTTTGTTATAGAAACATGTATGTGTTTTATATTAAATTTTTTTTGTAGCAATTTAGCGTTGTGTAGAAAACGTATTTTTGGTTTTCCTAATTTTTCTGTGTATAGTTCAAAATTATTAAAAAATATTCCGTTTTGTATACCTATACCTAGTGCTTTAGCAGAAGCTTCTTTTACTGCAAAATGTTTGGCTAAAAATATAGATGTATTTTTTGTTAAAAAATATTTTTTTAATTCATTATTAGATAATATTCTATGTGCTAATTTTATTTTTATATTTTTAATTAATATGTGAATACGTTTTATTTCTACGACATCTATTCCGATTCCTAATATACCCATTTTATTCTCTAATTTTTATAAAAATAGTTTTTTAAAGTTTTATGTTAATAAATATATAGAGTTCTATTTTTTATTACTGACACCGATTTTTATTTATAAATTAGGTATTTTTAATAAAACTATTTTTAACATTACATGAGTTTTTTCTTTAAAAAAAATTTCAATTTTTTTTCTAGACATAATAGAAATACGTTTTATTTTATTTCCATTTTTTCCTATTATAATTTTTTTGTGATTTTTATTAGATATTAAAATCTCTATATATATTTTTTTTTCTTTATTAGGTAAAACGTATAATTTATGTAATTTTACGTCAATGTTATATGGAATTTCTTTATTTAAATAATGAAAGAGAGTTTCCCTAACAAGTTCAGTGTACATGTATCTGTTGTTTTTAATTTTTTCTATATTGTTTTTATTTATATAAATTGTTTCCGGTAAAAATTTTTTGATATTATTCAACAGTATAGAAAGTTGATATTTTTTTTTCGCCGAAATAGGAAATATAGATATAGGATTAATTTTTTTCTGAATAAAATTCATATATGGTAATAACATTTGTTTATTTTTACAAAGATCTATCTTGTTTATTACAACGATAATAGGTACATTTTTGTTTTTAATATATTTATATATTTCTTCATCATATGTTGTCCAAATAGTTTTTTCTAGTACAAATAAAATAAGTTGAATATTTTGAATATTTTTATTTATTCTTTTTAGATAGATTCCATTAGAACTATAAATGCCTGGTGTATCTATAAATATATATTTAATATTTAAACTTATTTTTGCACCTATTATATTTTTAATTGTTGTATTTTTTTTTTTTGATACAATAGATAATTTTTTTTCTACAAGTTGGTTAAATAGTGTTGATTTTCCAGTATTAGTTCTTCCTAGAATTAAAATTTTTCCGCAGTATTTTTTTTTAGTATTCACTCCATCCCCAGTTTATATAATGCATTTTGAGCAGCAGACTGTTCTGCTTTTCTTCTGCTTTTACCTATTCCAATTATATTACTTTTAATAGTACTAATTTTACAGTTTATAGTAAAAATTTGATTATGTGACTCACCGAATACATTAGTAACAAAATAAGAAGGAAGCGGTAGATGTTTAGATTGCAAGTATTCTTGTAATCTAGTTTTAGAATCTTTTTGCGTATGTTTAGGGTTTAATTTTTTTAATCTATATTTATACCATTTTAGTATTAAATTTTTAATAATATATATATTACTATCTAAAAAAACACCACCTATAATTGCTTCTACGGTATTTGCAAGAATAGATTCTCTGCGTATTCCCCCGCTTTTAAGTTCTCCTTGTCCTAATTGTAAACATTGTCCTAAATTGAACTCGTTAGCTATTTCTACTAATGTTTTTCCACGTACTAAGGTAGCTCTCATCCTACTCATATCACCTTCATTTACAGTTGGAAAATTACTATATAGTTCATTAGTGATCACAAAACTAAGTATAGAATCCCCTAAGAACTCTAATCTTTCGTTATGAATAGAACTAGCACTACGGTGAGTAAGAGCTTGTTCTAAAATTTTTTTTTGATTGAAAGTATATCCAATCATTTTTTGAAGCTTGTTAGTTACATTATAATTCATGCAATACCAGTTTAGATTTTATTTAATATCAATATATTAATTTATAATTTAGGATGACTTATTTATTATTAGTTTTAGAATTTATAAATTTAAATATTTTTTTACAAATATATATAGTAAATAATTGTTTAATGAATTAATCCGATTCTATTAAATCTAAAGTGTATAGGCCATATGTTTTTTGTTTTTTCTATGCTCATCCATATTATATTTGCTTGTCCAACAAGTTCTTTTTCTGATATAAAACCCCAATATCTGCTATCTAGACTATTATCTCGATAATCTCCCATAACAAAATAGTGTGATTTAGGAACAATCCATTCTCCTGCTACTAATTTATTTTGTTTATAGTATAGTTTTACATCATCTTCTAATAATCTATTGACTAAAATGTTATGTGAATGATTATTTATTGTTTCTTTATTTTCTTCCATAGTAAAAACATCGTCTAATAATTTTTGATAATTGTTAGAATCATTTAAAAATGTGTTATTTTTGTTAGAATATAGGTTTAATTTTCCAGATTGAGAGTTTTTTACGTTATCATAATGGACTGGTATGTTTAAATATATATTATTATTATCTTTAGAATAAATGATTAATTGCTTTTTTTTAATATTATATTTAATATAGTCTCCTGGAACTCCTATTATTCTTTTTACAAAGTGTATACGATGATTTTGTGGGTATTGAAATACAACAATATCACCTCTGCGCGGAACATTAATAGGGATTATGGTATCATTATTTATTGGATTTTTAATTCCGTAATAATATTTTTTAACTAAAATAAAATCTCCTTCTAGCAGAGTAGGATTCATAGATGTTGATGGTATATAAAAAGGTTCAAATAAAAAGGATCTTACTATAAATACTAATAAAAAAACATAAAAAAAAGAAGAAAAAAACCTAATATTTTTTTTTAAAAAAATAGAAAATTTAGTTTTATTTTGGTCGACTTCTTTTTCTGAATCTTTATGTAGAATAAATTTATCAATGAAAAGTGCTATTCCAGTAAAAAAAACTATAAATAACAATAAATTAGGTATATTTATCATTTTTGTCCTTTTATAAAATAATTTAGTTAATTTTTAATATTGAAAAAAATGCTTCTTGAGGAATGTCTACATTACCTATATTTTTCATTCTTTTCTTTCCACGTTTTTGTTTTTCTAATAATTTTTTCTTTCTTGTAATATCTCCACCATAACATTTAGCGAGTACATTTTTCCTGAGTTGTTTTATCGTAGATCTAGCTATTATGTTATTACCAATAGCAGCTTGAATAGTAATGTTAAATTGTTGTCTAGGAATGAAATCTTTCATTTTTTTTACAATTTTTTGTGCTTTATTAAAAGAGTTATTTTTATGAATTATTAAAGATAAAGCATCTATTTTTTCTGAATTAATTAAAATATCTAATCTATCTAAATTAGATTTTTTAAATTTAATAAAACTATACTCTAAAGAAGCATAACCACTGGAAACAGATTTTAGTTGATCAAAAAAATTAAAAACAATTTCAGATAAAGGAATTTCATATGTTAGAGAAATTTGACGATTATGAAAAACCATATTTTTTTGTTTTCCTCTTTTTTCTGAACATAGAGATAAGATATTTCCTAAATATTTTTTTGGCAATAGAATATTACATTCTGCTATAGGTTCTCGTAGTTCTTTAATCATTGTTTTATTGGGGAATTTAGATGGATTATCTAAATATATAATTTTATTATTATTTAATAATATTTCATAAATTACAGTTGGAGCTGTTGAAATTAGATTTAATCCATATTCTCGTTCTAAACGGGATTGAATTATTTCCATATGTAGTAATCCTAAGAATCCACATCTAAATCCAAATCCTAAAGCAGAACTGTTATCAGTTTCATAAAAAAGAGAGGCATCATTAAGTGATAATTTTTGTAATGCTTCTTTAAAATAGAGAAATTGATCAGATTGTGTTGGATACACACCAGCATATATTTGTGGTTTTATTTTTTTAAATCCAGATAATGGTAAAACAGCTGGATGATGATCTAAAGTAATAGTATCCCCTACTAATATAGAGTGTATTTTTTTTATTCCACATATGATCCATCCTATTTCCCCACATATTAACATATTTTTTATGATTTTTTTTGGAGTAAAAATTCCTAATTCATCTACAAAATATGTTTTACCGGAACTCATAATTCTAATTTTTGAACCTTTTTTAAGTGATCCATTTTTAATTCGTATTAATGAAACGATTCCAAGGTAATTATCAAACCAAGAGTCAATTACTAAAGCTTGAAGAGGAGCGGTAACATCGCCTTTTGGACATGGTATATAATTAATTATTGATTCTAATAGTGAATCAATTCCTACTCCTGTTTTACCTGAACATTTTATAGAATTTTTACAAGATATTCCAATTATATTTTCTATTTCTTTTTCTACCCTTATAGTATCCGAAGTAGGAAGATCAATTTTATTTAAAACTGGGATGACTATTAAACCCATGTCTATAGCAGTGGAACAATTTGCAATTGTTTGAGCTTCAACTCCTTGAGAAGAATCTACTATTAGTAATGCTCCTTCAGAAGCGGATAAAGATCTAGATACTTCGTAAGAAAAATCAACGTGCCCTGGTGTATCAATGAAATTTAAATTAAATTTTTTTTTATTTTTATCTGTATAAAAGATTGAAACGCTTTGAGCTTTTATCGTAATACCTCTTTCTTTTTCTAAATCCATAGTATCTAAAACTTGAGAAGACATTTCTCTTTCAGACAGTCCTCCACATTTTTGAATAAATCTATCAGAAAGAGTAGATTTTCCATGATCGATATGAGCTATGATAGAAAAGTTTCTTATATTTTTCATTTTTATAGATCAAATGCCGTTTAAAAAAAATTTATAAATGTATTATATAGCAAATTTTAACATTTTTTATATAAAAATTTTTAGTATTAATATTTTAATATAAAAAAGTTGTTTTAAATTTTAAAAAGTGTAATTTTATTACGTTGGAGTTATATTTTGTGCAGTTAAAATTTTTTAAACACATAGTTAATTATGAATAAACAAACATATGTAATATATATATGTTAGGTATATTCATATGTAAGACATATAATTTAATTTTTTATAAGATAAATAATAATAAATGCAATTTAAAAGTTTATGTAGTATAAACACATTTATATTTTTTTTAAATAACTTAATATTGTGTATGTAAAAATTTTTATCGTAATAAATTTGTTATGTTAAAAGTTGATTATAAACAATATAATATTGATTATGTTTATTTAAATAAGATTAAATTATGAGAAAAAAAAATATAAAAATAGTAGTTGCTATGTCAGGTGGAGTTGATTCATCTGTAACCACTTGGTTATTAAATAAGAAAGGATATAACGTAGAAGGAATATTTATGAAAAATTGGGAGGAAGATGATGACCATAATAATGGTTATTGTGCATCATCGAAAGATTTAAAAGATGCTCAAGCAGTGTGCGATAGTATAGGAATATTATTACATAAAATAAATTTTGCAGAAGAATATTGGAATAATGTTTTTGAAAAGTTTGTTAATTTACTAAAAATAGGAATAACTCCTAATCCTGATGTGTTATGTAATAAAGAAATAAAATTTAAAGAATTATTGAATTTTGTATTATTTAACTTAAAAGCTGATTATATGGCAACAGGACATTATGTTCGAAGAGTAGAGAGACATAAAAAATTTTTTTTGTTACGTGGAATAGATGATAATAAAGATCAAAGTTATTTTTTATATCATTTAAATCAATTCCAATTATCTAAATGTTTGTTTCCTGTTGGAAACTTAAGAAAGAGACAAGTTAGAATAATAGCTAAAAAATATGTTCAGGTTGTCGCTAAAAAAAAAGATTCAATGGGAATTTGTTTTATTGGACCTAAGAATTTTACTAATTTTTTAAGTAGATTTATAAAGAGTAATCCAGGTAATATTGTAGATGAAAAAGGTCAAGTAGTTGGAATTCATAGAGGACTACACAATTATACTATAGGACAAAGAAAAGGATTAAAAATAGGTGGTATTTCTAAAGGTAATGGTAAAGCATGGTATGTTTTTAAAAAAGATATAAAAAAAAACGAATTATTTGTTGTTCAAGGAAACAATAATATATCTTTAACTTATAAAGGTATCATAGTAACTAACGTAGTGTGGATAAATGAAAACCCATTAAATAAAATATTCAATTGTATGGTAAAAACTAGATATCGCCAGTCAGTTGTATATTCTAAAGTTCAAGTAATATCTAGTGATTCAGTAGTAGTTATATTCGATACACCTGTTCTAGCAGTTTGTCCTGGTCAATCTGCAGTTTTTTATGATAAACATATATGTTTAGGGGGAGGAGTGATTGAAAAAGGATTTATTTTACATAAGCAGTAGAATTTGTATGTAATATAGAATTTTAAAAAAGAATAAATTTTTTTAGAAATTGTACATATAATTTATATGTATATATATAACTCTAATATTTTATTCTGTTAAATATTGTTTAATATGTTAAACTAAAAATTAATTTTATTTAAAATCCTTTAAGTAATTTAACAGATAAAACAAATTTCATTTGTATTTATAACAAATAGAAATAGATTTTTTTAGATATAATATAATTATAAAATTGTAACAATAGGAGAAGAGGTGTTATGGTATGTCATTCATCCTTGTATTCTATTTCCCCTTTAGATGGAAAATATAAAGATAAATTAAACGAAGTGAGAAGTATTTTTAGCGAATATGCTTTTATAAAGAATAAACTGTTTGTAGAAGTAAGTTGGATTAAAAATTTATTAAAAATTAAAAAAATATTTAATATTGATTATTCAAAAAAAGAAGTATTCAATTTTTTAAATAATATTATTGAAAATTTTAATGAAGAAGATGCTTATGAGATAAAAAAAATAGAAAATGTTATTAACCATGATGTAAAAGCAGTAGAATATTTTTTGCGAAATAAATTATTAAAAAATCAGCATTTTTTTCATATAATTGAATATGTTCATTTTGGATGCACTTCGGAAGATATTAATAATATTTCTTATGGGCTGATGCTAAATAAAGTAAAAAAAAATATTTTTCTTATTTTTTGGGAAAAAATTGCTGAATTTATTAAAAATTTATCTTTTAAATATAAAGATGTATCTATTTTATGTAGAACGCATGGACAACCTGCTACCCCCTCTACTTTAGGAAAAGAATTTTTCATATTTTATATGAGAATGAAAAAACAAATATGTCAATTAAAAAAAATTAATGTTTTAGCAAAGTTTAATGGAACTACTGGTAATTATAATGCTCATTATTTTGCTCATCCAGGGGTTAATTGGATTAAAATTAGCGAAAAGTTTGTAACCAGTTTTGGATTAGAGTGGAATGCCTATACTGCTCAAAATGAACCGCATGATTATATAGCAGAATTATTTCATTGTGTTGTAAGATTTAATAACATTTTATTAGATTTAAATCGAGATTTATGGATGTATATCTCTTTTGGTTATTTCAAACAGAAGTTAATAGACCGAGAAGTTGGATCATCTATTATGCCTCATAAAATCAATCCGATAAACTTTGAGAATTCTGAAGGAAATATAGGTTTAGCTAATTCATTAATGATACATATGTCTGAAAAATTACCGATTTCTAGATTTCAAAGAGATTTAAGTGATTCAACAGTATTACGTAATATAGGTGTTGCAGTTGGTTATTCGGTTCTTGCTTATTCTTCTTTTTTATTAGGATTAAATAGAATAACTATTAACAAAAAAAATATAGATAAAGATTTAAATAATAGCTGGTTTATTTTAGCTGAACCTATACACACTATAATGAAAACTTATAGAATAAAAAATTCTTATGAAAAATTGAAAACTATAACAAGAGGAAAAAAAATTAATAGAGACATAATTCATAATTTTATTAAAAATCTAAATTTACCTCATGATGTAAAAGTTAAATTGTTAAATTTAACTCCTAAAGACTACATAGGAAAATCTTCAATTCTTGTAAAAAATATATAATATTTATATGTTTTGTTTTTTATATATAATATATTGGTATTTGAAATATATATATGTGTAAAATTAACAATATATATAAATTATATTTTTATTTTTAATACAAATATAAAAAAGTTTATTAAAAATGTTATATATGTATATAACGTTTTTGCAATTCATAAAATAACTGTATAGAAAATATTTTTAAAATTGAAAATTAGATTTAATTGAAAATAATTTAGATAAATTAGTTTTTCTTAGTACTTTTTATATATATATAGAAAATAGTGTTTGAACGATACTGTGTTTTTCAATTAAAGACTAGTTAATTTTTTTAAGATTATTATTATTATTTTTTGTCTATAGAATATATAAATTTTATCTATTCGCTAGACGAGGGATGCTAATTGAGAATGATACAAATGAAATTGCTATCTGGAAGAAAATTTTTAATTACTGGAATTAGTAATAAAAGATCTATAGCATTTGGAATAGCTAAAGTAATGAAATCATATAATGCTACAGTAGCATTTACTTACCATAATAGTTTAATAAAAAAAAAATAAAAAAATTAATTGCAACTATTGATTCGAATATATTATTACACTGTAATGTTGGAGATGATGTTAGTATTAATAGATTAAAAAAAAAATTGTTTTTATATTGGAATTCTTTTGATGGAATAATACATTGCATTGCTAAAGCTAAAAAATCTGAATTATCTGGAGATTATATAGAATCTGTAACTAGAAAAGGTTTTTATATTGCTCATAATATAAGTTCTTATAGCTTTGTAGCTTTAGCAAAAGTGTTTAGAAATATGTTAAATGCACATTCTTCTTTGGTAACTTTAACTTATATAGGATCTAATCAGGTTATACCTAATTATAATGTTATGGGTGTTGCAAAAGCTTCTCTTGAAGCTAATGTAAAGTATATGGCATATTATATGAAAAAAAGTTTTATTCGAGTAAATGCTATTTCAGTACCACCTATTGTAACTTTATCTTCTTCAGGAATAACTGGTTTTAGAAAAATATATAAAGATTACGTATCTTCTTCTATCAAAAATAATGTTGTTACTTCGCATGATATAGGCAATATAGTTGTTTTTTTGTGTTCTAAACTATCTTCTTCAGTTACAGGCCAAATCATTTATACTGAAAATGGATTTAGTGAGTTTTTTAACTGTAAATAAAAATAATCATATTTATTAGATAATTTTTTTGAGGATATAAAAAAATGTATTGTATAGATGAAAAGTGTATTTTTTCTTAAAAAGAATCAATAACTATAATTAAAATTAAATTAATAATTTTTTATATATTAATAATAATATTTAAATTAAAAAAATAGTATATATATACTATATTTACATATTTTATAGTAAATAATGTATTGTATATTTTTAACAAATTTTAAAAAATTAGGTTTTACATATGTTTTATAATAATCCGTTATTAGTTCAATTAAAGCAAAAATTACATAATAGAGCGACTAGAGTTGAAGGAATTATAAAAAGTACAGAAAAAGGATTTGGTTTTTTAGAAGTAGATTCTTCTATTAGTTATTTTATTCCTCCATATCAAATGAAAAGAGTAATGAATGGAGATCGTATTATAGCTAAAGTAAAATTAGAAAAAAATAGAGAAATAGTTGAGCCAGAAAAATTAGTAGAACCTTTTTTAAAAAAATTTATTGGTAGTTTTCAAAAAAAACATAATAAATTTTTTATTATTCCAGATTATCCATACTTAAAAATACCTATTATCTGTTCTTTTAGTAAAGACATTGTATTTTCTTTTGAAGATGGAGATTGGGTTATAGCAGAATTAGTACAACATAAATTGCGAGGAGAACCTTGTTTTCAAGCAGAGATAATTGATTTCGTTTCTAAAAAAAATAATGCTTTTTTACCTTGGATTGTTACGTTAAAACGTCATAATCTAGAAATAAATGCACCATCAATGAATAATTCCGATATTGAATTTAATTATGATTTAACAAGAAAAGATTTAACATCTTTAGAATTTGTTACTATAGACAATTCATCTACAAAAGATATTGATGATGCAATTTATATAAAAAAAACAAAAAAAAATAATTTTCTTGTTATGGTGGCAATAGCAGATCCTACTTCATATATTTCTGAAGATAGTAAATTAGATAAAATAGCTTTTAAAAGAAGTTTTACTAATTATTTACCTGGTTTTAATATACCCATGCTTCCTAGAAAATTAGCTGAAGATATATGTTCATTGCATCCTAATGTAAAAAAACCTGTTTTAGTGTGTGAAATGGAAGTCGATAGTCACGGAAATATATTAAAAAAAAGCATTGTGTTTTTTTTAGGATGGATAATGTCTAAAGCAAAGTTAGAATATGAATCTGTATCTAATTGGTTAGAAAAAGAAGGAAGTTGGGTTCCTCAAAGTAATTTGATTAGAAATCAATTGTTGTGGTTAAAAGAATTGTGTTGTACTAGAATTCAATGGAGAAAGAAAAATGCTTTAATGTTTAAAGATAGATTAGAGTTTAGATTTCATTTTTCGGAAGAAAAAAAAATTCAAAAAATTGTATTAGAAAAGAGAACAATAGCACATCGAATCGTTGAAGAAGTAATGATTATGGCTAATATATGTGCGGCAACTATTCTAGCAAAAAAAATAGGTTATGGAATATTTAATACCCATAAAGGTTTTGATAAGAAATACACAGAACAAATATTATGTATTTTAAAAAAAAATAATATTTATTATAGTGAACAAGAAATTAATTCTTTTGATGGTTTTTGTAAAATAAAAAGAATGTTAGATAGTTGTTCTAATGATTATATTGAGAATCGTATTTGTAGGTTCCACACTTTTAGTGAAGTAAAAAATGTTCCATTACCTCATTTTGCTTTAGGATTAAAAAAATATGCTACTTGGACTTCTCCAATAAGAAAATATGGAGATATGATTAACCATAGATTATTAAAATCTATTTTTTTAAAAAAAATAGTAAAAAAACCGTCAGACAAAGTGATTTCTTTAATGAGTAATAGAAAAAGACGATATAAAACTGCTGAAAGAGATGTAATAGAATGGTTATATTTTTTATTTTTTTATAGTAATAATGATATGAATACTATTTATAACATGGAGATTGTTAATCTTACAAGAAGTGGAATAAGAGGTAAATTACTAGATAATGGAGCTCCAGTTTTTTTACCTATCAGTTTTTTAAATATTTCTAAATATGATGTTATATGCAATAAAGAAGAAGGTATTATGTATTATAGAGGAAAAGAAATACACAGAGTGTCTAATTTTTTAAAAGTTAAAGTATCTGAATTCAATAAATCAACAAGAAGTATTTTAGTGAAACCTGTTTTAGAAAAAAGATAATGGAATTTAAATTGTTTTTAATGCTAAATTAACGGATGAAATTACATAATAATATATATACATTATTCAATAATATTTAATTAAAAATAAACTTTGTGAAAAATACGTATAGAAAAGTTTCATATTATTTTTTAAATAAATGTAAATATAATATATATATATATATATGATTTATGTGCTGTCTAATTCAATTATTTTTAATATAGCAGATAAAAATTTTAAATTTTTTTTAAATTGGTATTTATTGTATTTAAAAATTATATTTTTATATAAAAGTTTTTAGAACGTTAACGTAGTTTTTATTTATTAAAGATATCAGTTTTTATAAGGATGATATATGAGTTTTTTTACGTTTGATACTTCTATTTATATAAAATTTTTTGCAAACTTGTTAGCTTTAGTTAATCCAATAGGTATGATTCCAGTTTTTATGAGCATGACTTATAATTATTCTAAAGAAAAAAGAGATAAGACAAATTTTATTACTAATATTTCAGTATTTTTTATTTTATCTTTTTCTTTATTATTTGGTAATTGGTTTCTGAATTTTTTTGGTATTTCAGTTAATTCCTTTAGAATTGCTGGTGGAGTTTTATTAATTATGATAGCTATATCTATGGTAAATGGACAGTTCATTGAAACTACACAAGAAAAAAAAAATAAACGGATAAAAATAGATAACAATGATATTGCAGTAGTACCTTTAGCTATTCCATTAATAGCAGGTCCTGGAGCTATTAGTTCTACTATTATGTGGTCTTCTAAAAATAATGAATTAGATAATTTAGTTATTTGTGTGGCTTTAATTTTTATTTTTTGTTGTTTTTGTTGGACTTTATTTAAATTTGCACCTTATATAGTAAATAGTATTGGTAGTTCAGGTATTAATATTGTAACTCGTATAATGGGGTTATTATTATTATCTTTAGGAATTGAATTATGCATAAAAAGTGTAATGTTTGCTTTTACTAAAATAATATAATAATATTAACGGTAAATTAATTTAAATTTAAGTTAAGTTATTTATTTTACAAATAAAAGTCAATATTGCATGTTATTAAATAGGAATATTCTTTTTGCTTAATAAATATGTTACATATAAAGATATAGGATTAACGTTTTGGAAAGATACATTTTGCAGAATGTATGAATACACAAAAAATAGAAATGTTTTTACTCAGGATCAAATATGGTTTACAGAACATTATCCTGTTTTTACTACTGGTCCAACTGGATATAAAAAAAATTATTTATTAAAAATTAATAAAATACCTATTTTTTATAGCAATCGTGGTGGAAAAATAACATATCATGGGCCAGGTCAGCAAATCATTTATTTTCTTGTAGATTTAAAGAGACATAAATTTAGTTTTCGTATTTTCATTACTGTAGTAAAAGATATAGTGTTGAATACTTTAAAAAAATTTAAAATTGACGCTTATTTTAATAAAAAGTATCCTGGAATATATGTAAAAGAAAAAAAGATATGTTCTTTTGGTTTTAGGATAATAAAAGGATGTTTATTACATGGAATAGCTTTAAATATACAAATGAATTTGCATCCGTTTAGCTTGATCATTCCATGTGGAATAAAAAATATTGTTATGACGCAAGTGTTTGACATAAATCCAAACATTACTTTCAATATGGTTAAAAATGTTTTAGTAGAAGAAATGTTGTATTTTTTTAAAAAGATATAAAATATTTGTTATATCTTAAAGTTAAATGTTATGTTTAATATATTTGTTTAGAATAAATACTAATGATTTAATAATCTCTTATTTACATTACACACAAAATTATAAATTTATGCAAAAAAAAGAAAATTATATACCTATTATAAAAAAAACAAAAAATATTAAAAATGTGTTTAAAAAACCTAATTGGTTAAAAATAACGCTTCCTTTGAATTATAAAAAAATAGATATTGTTAAAAAAAAATTAAGAAATAATAAATTACATTCAGTATGTGAGGAAGCTTTATGTCCAAATATTCATGAGTGTTTCAATAATAACACTGCTACTTTTATGATTTTAGGTTCGGTATGTACTAGAAAATGCCCATTTTGTGCTGTAAAGAAAGGGAGACCAACTATTCCTGATATTTTAGAGCCGGAAAAATTAGCTGATGTAGTAGTACAAATGAATTTAGAATATGTAGTAATTACTTCAGTAACTAGAGATGATTTAAAATATGGTGGAGTTGAGCATTTTATAAAGTGCATACAAGAGATAAGAAAAAGAAAAAATGTTAAAATTGAAATTTTAGTTCCTGATTTTAAAAATTGTCAAAATAAAGTAGTAGATTATCTAGGTATTTCTTTACCAGACGTTTTTAATCACAATATAGAAAGCGTTCCTAGATTATATAAAAAAATTCGTCCAGGAGCTGATTATATTTCGTCTCTAAAATTATTAAAAAAATTTAAAAAAAAATATTCTAATATAGAAACAAAATCTGGTCTTATGTTAGGATTAGGAGAAAAAAAAAAAGAAGTTTTAGATGTTTTATATGATTTAAGAAGTAATGGAGTTACTATGTTAACTTTAGGACAATATTTACAACCATCATCTCTTCATTTAAAAGTAAAAAGTTATATTACTCAGTTTGAATTTAATTTTTTTAAAAAATTTGCTTTATCGATTGGATTTAAAAACGCTTTCTGTGGTCCATTAGTACGTTCATCTTATCATGCTTACGAGCAACAAAAAAAGTAAGTGTTACGATAAAAAAATATATATGTGGTAAAAAAATGTATATATCAAGTAATATATTAATTTAAGGTTTTAGTATAAATAAATATATTTATAGTTTTTTATATAAGAAAACTAATTTTTAATAGTTATATTTGATATAAATAGTAAATATAAATATAGTTTTTTTTAAAAAATATTTTTAAATTTTTACATAATAAATATATATATATACATATTATAAATAGATATATGTTTATTCATTTTTTTACTAAAAATAAATGTTTTAAATATGAAATTAAATATATAGATGACATCTATAGAGTTAATTTTAATTAACAATTTAAAATATTTAGTGAATATTATGAGTATGAATGTTTTGTAAATTATTTTACAAAAATAAATGAATATATAACAGTTATATTCATAAATATAGAAAATATTTTTTTTTAAAAAAAATACTAAACTAGTAAAGTATTTTTTATTTATATTTTTATTTAACTTTAATTTTAATAAATAATGAATAGCAAATGTTTTTTTTAATCTGATTTTTTCAACTAAAGTTGAAGAAAATTTTCTTCATTTTATGAAATTAAATTTAAAATCTTTTAATTAAAAAAACAAATTTTAATGATAGTAATAAAAAATAAGTTTAAAACTAATTATTGTTATACAGATTAATTAAATTAATCATATATATTTTATACCTAAATTGAAAATATAAATTTAATTTAATAAAAAAATAAACGAGTAAAATTTGTATTATCGAAATAATTCATTTTTTTTAATAAAAGTAGTTTATAATTTTTTATATATTTAATATTATAAAATACTTAATAAAGGAATAGTTCTAGGTTTTCCTTGATTGTTTATTGCCACATAAACGACTGTAGCTTTAGTTGATAAGTAATATTTTCCAATAGGAGGATTGCATATTTTTTTAATCCATATTGTTACTTTAATAGTAATAGAGCTGTTTCCAATTTTTATTGGTTGGGCGTAACAATGAATTAAATCACCTACTTCAATTGGTTTTAAAAATATAACTTTACTAATTTGAACTGTTACAACATTACCTCCTGTTATTTCTTTAGCTAAAATAGCTCCTCCAATATCTATTTTACTGACTATCCATCCACCAAAAATTTTTCCATTTGCGTTTGTATGGTAGGGCATTGATAAAGTTTTTAAAACTAGTGTGGTGTTAAAAATTTTGTATTTTTTTTTTTTCATAAAATATATGTTTTTCGTATTATAAAGGGTTTAAAATGAACAGGTGTTTAGGGAAAATTATAAAATTAATAGAATTTTATTATAAAAGTAAATGTATTAAAATAAAAAACTATTAATAATAGAAAAAAGTATATTTATTTTTTGATAGTTTAAAACCGTGTATTTATTTTTTTATATAAATGGTGATTTAATTATTTTTTTTTGATTTTGTTTCTGATGTTTCTAATGAATAAAATCGATATAATATTATATATAATACAATGTATGCAAAATTATTTGCAGAATGAGTTATTAACAGATAAATATTATTTGAATTATTAAAATCAGATAGTAGTGTAGATACTAATAAAGAAATGCATTTTTTTGTAGAAGAAAATAAAAAGTTAGTAAAAAATATAAAAAAAATATGATCTTTAGATATAATAATACTATTTTTTATAGAATATAAAATATTTTTTTTACTATGTAATAATATAACAGGAGATAGTAATAATAATAGTTGGAGAATTATTCCAGGAAGTACGCATAGTATTGTTCCTAATTCTGTTAGCATATTATTTAATACTTGTAGTATAAATAAAGGTAGTAAAATAGAAATAGATTTTTCAGCAACAGAAAAAAAAGAACAACATTTTTCTTTACATACAAGATAAATTGTAGACAAAATAGTTCCAATTAAAATTGCATTATATAGAGAACGTAGTGCTATTTTAAGCATAAAAATTATGATGAATTGAAGCTTTTTTTTAAAAAAAAAGGTGTCAATAATTTCAGTAAAGTTACTATTGTTTTCTACAAAATATGAGTCATGGTATGTATCAGATATTAATTTTAATATTATATAATCATGAAGTTCTATAATAACTGAAGAAGTTAATACAGATACAATTAAAAAAATTTGAAAGTTTGTTCTAAAAAAGTAAAATGAATCTTTAAACAATTGTGTTTTTTGTACAGACATAAATCATTCCTTATAATAATAGACATGTGCTTTATCTATATTTTATAGAAAATATAATATTAAATTAGTATATTTTTTAGAAAAGATGTATAAGTAATTATTTTACTACACACCTTATTTTAATAAAAATAAATGTTTTATATATAAATATATACAGTATAATTTTTTATTTTTTATATAAAGTAGTTTTTTTGAAAGAAGATAGTAGTGTGTGCATTTTTTTAAAAATAAGATGAGGTTGTTTTTGATACAAATGTTCAATCATTGAAATAATAGCTGATCCACAAACTATTCCAGAAACTTTGTTTTTTAATGCGAATTCTATTTGTTCTACTTTAGAAATACCAAATCCTTGAATTAAGGGTATAGCAGTATATTTTTTAAGTGTTTTAATTGTTTTCGATATAGACGAAGCATTTATAGTTTTATTATTTCCAGTAACTCCTGTTCTAGATAAAAGATAAACAAATCCTGTAGCTAACATAGATATTTTTTTTAATAGATTTTCATTTGCATCAGGAGGACACATTATTATAAAATGAATTCCATATAGCTCTGCTGTTTTTTTAAAATATTGACTTTCTTCTATTGGTACATCTGGAATAATAACAGAATCAATTCCATTTATATAGCACTCATAAAAAAAATTGTATATTCCTTTTTGAAAAACCATATTTGCGTAAATTAATAGTCCTATAGGAATTTTTTTAAAAACGTTACGTATTTTTTTTATTAAAAAAAAACATTTTTTTAGTGTAATATTAGATTTTAAAGCACGTAGATTTGCTTTTTGAATTGTTTGACCATCTGCTAGTGGATCAGAAAATGGTATTCCTAACTCTAAGGCATGAGCTAATTTTTTTTTTAAAATAAAATAGATAATTTTATATGATAGTTTTAAAGAAGGATCTCCAATCGTTAAAAATGGTATTAAACATCTATTTTTAGAATAATGCAATTTTTTGAATAAGTATTTATAACGATCCATGAATATTTTTTTCCTTTCTTTGTATAATGTTGTTGACAGTCATAATATCTTTATCGCCTCTACCTGATAAATTAACTATAATAGTTTGTTTTTTTCTAGGTTTTCTTTTCATAATTTTTAACGCATAAGCTATAGCATGAGAAGACTCTAAAGCGGGTATTATTCCTTCTTTTTTGGACAATAGTAAAAATGCATTTATAGCTTCTTTATCTGTTATTGAAACGTATTTCACCTTTTTATTAATTTTTAGCCAAGCATGTTCTGGACCAACAGATGGAAAGTCTAATCCAGAGGATATAGACCATGAATTATTTATTTGTCCTTCTGGATTTTGTAATAAAAATGACTTCATTCCAAAATAAATGCCTTTTTTTCCACATGTTAATGCTGCTCCATGTTTATTGGTATTAGTACCAAGTCCAGCTGGTTCAACTCCAATTAAAGATATAGATTTTTCATTTATAAATTCGGAGAATATCCCTATAGCATTAGAACCACCTCCTATACAGGCAATAATATAATCAGGGTATTTTTGTTCTTTTTCGATTATTTGATTTTTAGTTTCTTTTCCAATAATTTTTTGAAAATTTTTAACTATTGTTGGGTAAGGATGAGGTCCTGCTGCTGTTCCTAGCATATAATGAGCTTTTTTATAGTTTTCCGACCAATCTCTTAGAGCTTCGTTGCAAGCATCTTTTAAAGATTTTGATCCATGATTTACTGGTATAACAGTAGCACCCATCATTTTCATTCTTAATACATTTGAGTTTTGTTTTTTTATGTCTTTTGTACCCATGTAAATACGGCATTTTAAGTTCAATAGAGAACATATAATAGCTGTAGCTACTCCGTGTTGACCCGCTCCTGTTTCAGCAATGACTTCTTTTTTTTTCATTTTTAGAGTTAGTAACCCTTGACCTAAAACTTGGTTTGTTTTATGCGCTCCACCGTGTAGTAAGTCTTCTCGTTTCATGTAAATTTTTGTATTTGTTCCATAAGTAAGATTTTTACACAGAGTTAAAGGGGTAGGTCTTCCTGCGTAATTATGTAGTAAATTATGCAGTTTATTTTGAAAAATTGGATCGTTTAAAGAATCCACGAATGTTTTTTCTAATTCCAATAAAGCTGGTACAAGAATTTGAGGAACGTACATACCTCCAAATTCTCCAAAATAAGAATTTAACAGTGTCATAAATAAATCCTTTATTTATTATATAGATGTAATTATATTATTGATAATAGCGTAATTTTTTAAATATAGAAATCAATTTTTTTTCATCTTTAACACCTGCTTTTTTTTCAATTCCAGAATTAAAATCTAATCCAGAACAACCTAATTTAGAAGCAGAAAAACAGTTTTTTTCATTTAATCCTCCAGCAATAATAACATTGTTTAAGTTAATATTTTTTAAATGAGACCAATTGAATGGTTTTCCTGTTCCTCCTGTTCCGTTATCCAATACGTAACATGTAACATGTTTAAAACACATTTGAAAGGTGATTGTATTAGAAACTGATATAGCTTTCCATATTTTAATATTGGATGGTAATTTTTTATATAAAGTATCAATATAATCTTGCGTTTCGTTTCCGTGTAGTTGTATTGCGGAAATTGGTAGATCTTTAATTAAAGAAAGTATATTAAAAATAGGTTCATTCTGAAATACTGCAACATATTTTAAATTAGCACTTTGCATGATATTATAAGCTAATTTTTTAGACACATGCCGAATCGACGATTGTTCAAAAATAAGTCCTCCATATATTGCACCAACTTTATAAGTTGAAATAGCATCTTTTTTATTGGTTAAACCACATATTTTATTTTTCCCAAATATTATACTTTTTATTTTTTGGTTTAAATTAGCGGATTTCATTAGAGAAGATCCAATAAGAAAACCATTAACAATATTACTAAGACTACGAACTTCTTTATAGGTAGAAATTCCAGATTCGCTGATAATTATTTTTTTCTTTGATATTAAAGGAGCGATAGTAATTGTTTTTTTAATATCAACAGATAAATTTTTCAGATTTCTATTGTTTATTCCTATAATATTTGCTTTTAAATAATTAGCTCTATCTAATTCTTCAATATTATTTATTTCAGTAATAATTCCCATATTTAAATTTTTAGCAATTGTAGATAATATAGTATATTGATTATTATTCAATACAGAAAGCATAAGCAATATAGCATCTGCTTTATAATATCGTGCAAGAAAAATTTGATAGGGATCTATAAAAAAATCTTTACATAGGATAGGTTGATGTACTAGTTGACTAGCTTGTAATAAATATTCAAATTTTCCTTGAAAATATTGTTCATCGGTAAGAATAGATATAGCTGTGGCATATATTTTATATTCATTTAAAATAGAATGTAAATTGAAATTAGAGTTTAATATTTTACATGTTGGAGAGGATTTTTTACATTCTAGAATAAAAAAAGGATGATTTTTTTTTAATGATTGTTCAAAATTTCTGTTAGATGGTGTAATAAAATTTTTAAATTGAGTTAATGGTTGATACGATTGTCTTTGTGCTATCCATTTTTTTTTATTATGAATAATCGTTCTTAGTAAATTTTTTTGCATTATTTTCTCTATTTATGTTGTTTAGACATAGAAATCATATGATTATATACTTTCCCACTTTGAATAGCATGTAAGGCTAAAGATGTGTTTTTTTTTAGATCGGACCATCCGAAAACTTTTAAAACTATAGCAACGTTTACTGCTATGATTTGTTCTATAGCTAAATTACTTTTTCCTTTTATAATATCTTTAATGATATTAGTGTTTTTTTTTGTACTTCCTCCTATAGCAAAGTTTTCTGAATGTTTATTGATTCCAAAATCTTTTGGATTCAGTTCATAGAACGAAATATTATCATTTTTTAGTTCAGCTACATAGGTAGTATCATGAAGAGTAACTTCATCAGTTCCAGAACTATGTATAACTATAGCATGTTTATATTTAAAAAATTTTATAGCGTTAATCATAGGTTCAATGATGTTCTCGTTATATACTCCTACTACAATTAAAGGAGGTTGAGTTGGATTTAAAAGAGGACCTATGATATTGAATATAGTTTTTGTTTTTAATTTTTTTCTTATTTTATATATACGGTTAAAACAATTGTAATAATGAGGAAAATACAAGAAGCATAGATTAAATTTATTTAGTAATTGTAATGAATTTTCAGGAGTAGAATATAAATTAATTTTTAAAGAATCGAGTAAATTAGCAGATCCACTTAGTCCAGTTATGTTTTTATTACAGTGTTTAGCGATTTTAAATCCGCAAGAAGATGCTACAAATGCACTAGTTGTAGAAATATTAATAGTGTTAGCATTATCTCCTCCAGTTCCAACAATATCAGCGAACAAATATTTTGGTTTAAAAGATGGTTTAGAGTGTTTTAATATTTCTTTAGTAGATCCTATAATTAACTCATATAAGTTATTTTTTTTTAGATTCATGGAGCTTAATATATAAGACAATTGTTTAGAGTCAAATTTATCTAATGCTATATTGTTAAATAAATGACAAATTTCGTTTTGATTAATATATTGGAAATTTAGTTCTTTTTGTATTTTTTTATCCATTGTTTTTAATGTGAATTAATGTTAATTGTTGATTATTAAAGTTATTTAGGAAGTAATATTTATTTATATAATTAAATGTTATTTTTATTACAGTCTAATTGTAGTACAACTTATTTAAAGTAAAAACAATTTTGTTTTTATATATAAATATTGTTTTAATGAATAAAAAATATTTTTTTAAAGGTATTGGTAAATTTTTATGTAAATCTATATTTAATAATTATTAAAAATTAACATTTTATTTAAATTTAAAAGTAAAAAAACGTTGGTTTTTAATAATTTTTTTTTATTAATAAAAAATAAAAAATTGTTTTTTTATTTGAATTTTTATAGATGAGGAGTATAAGCATGTTAAAAAGAGTAATGATAGTATTATTGTTTATAACAGTATCTTTTACGTTAGGCACAACTTGGATAGCTATGAAAATAATAGTTTCAACTATACCTCCTATTTTTGCTACAGGTATGCGATTTTTACTTGTTTCACCTTTATTAATTGGATTATCAGTATTTAATAAAGCCCCTTTTTTGTTTCCAAAAGAACAAAGATGGTTTCAATTAGTAATTACTTTATTTTATTTTTCAATTCCATTTTCTTTAATGCTATATGGAGGTATTTATGTAAATGCGGGATTAGCAGCTTTAATATTTTCTATTATGCCAGTGATGGTGCTGGTTATGTCAATGATTTTTTTGAAAGAAACAGTTAAAGATGTACAGATTATTGGTTTATTTATATCAATATTATCTTTTTTTGCGGTATTGTTTTATGAAATTTTATATGGTAAAAAAGATTCTATTTATGGTATTATTGCTATTATTCTTTCATTAATTAGTCATTCTATAGTGTACGTTCAGTGTAAAAAGAATTATAATAATTTATCTGTTTTAACTTTTAACACAATTCCTTCGTTATTAACTGGAATTTTGTTAACCTCAATATCTTTATTTTATGAAAAACCGATTATTTATAATTTTTCTTATAGTTCGATATTAGCTCTATGGTATCTTTCTAATTTTTCTGGATTTTTTGGGGTTTTATCGTATTTTTATCTTCAAAAACAAGTAAGTTCTTTTTTTTCTTCTATAATCTTTGTTATTTTTCCTATTATAGCTTTAATTATAGAATATTACATGTATAATGTTTTATTTGCAACACAGGAATTATATTCTATAATAACATTGATGCTAGGAATAGTATTAGTTTTTATTCCTAGAAATATTATAAGAAATAGAAGAATAAATTTTATTTATAACGATAAATAAAAGATTTAACTTTCTAATTAATTTTGATCAAATTATTTAATTTAATTTATTTCCTGTTATATACTATTTATAATGAAAAAAAAAATACAAAAGTTGATTGCGCATTTAGGATATGGTTCAAGGAGAAAAATAGAAAGTTATATACGAAATAAGTCTATTTTAGTGAATGGAAAAGTGGTAACAATAGGCGATAGATATGATTATAAAAGTATAAAACAGTTAAATATTAATGGAAAAGAAATTAGAGTGGATAAACTATCCGTTATAAATGCTAGATTAATTTTATATAATAAACCAGAAGGAGAAATTTGTTCTAGAGATGATTTCTACGTTAATAATAGTGTATTTAATAGACTTCCTATATTAAAAAATAATCGTTGGATAAGTATTGGTCGATTAGATTTAAATAGTAGTGGACTATTATTATTTACAACTGATGGGGATATAGCTCATAGATTTATGCATCCTAGTTTTCAGATTAAAAGAGAATATCTTGTTCGAGTTTTTGGGAAAATAAGTGAGAAAAAAATAAGTATATTAAGTTCTGGTGTTAAGATTCAAAATAAATATTGTAAGTTTAGTAGTATAGAGTGTGTAAAAAGAAAAAAAAATATGTGGTTTAAAGTATCTCTGTATGAAGGAAGAAATCGTGAAGTTAGACGTTTATGGAATGCTGTAAATGTACAAGTTAGTAGATTGATTAGAATAAGGTATGGCGATTTCACTCTTCCTAAAACATTACCTTTAAAGAAATGGATTGAGTTAAATTTAAATGATTTGGTGTGTTCACAAGAAACTAATACAAAATTAATTAATAGGTATATGAAGTATTAACATTGCTTGTTTTTTTGAAATTAATAAACGTTTGTGAAAAATGAAACATCTGTTTGATTAATTTTAAAAATAAAATTTTGTTTAAAAATGAATTTAAATAATATTTTTTATAAATTAACAAAAGTATGCATTTTTTATATAAGTAAAATTTATTATATATAGAAAATAATGTGTATAATATATATATGCTTATATTGACATATTAAAAACATATATATAACTTATACTCAACATGTCAAGTGTTTTATGTAAACCATAAAAATATTAAATCTATTTTTAATAGATTAACTATTAGTTAAATTTTTTATTATGAATAAATTGTTTAATTTTAATTAAATATATATAGTTATTTTTTTTTAAATATATAACTTTAAAATTTTAATCATATAAATTAGTAATTTATTATTTAAGTGTCATATATATAGTTTTAACTTGAAAGTTATATTTTTTTAAATTATATTTTGAATATATATATATATATTTGTATATGTGAGACTCAGTATTTTAAACTATATATATTTATTTAAATAAAATTAAACTTTTTATATAATTTTTAGCAAATATTTTTTTAAGACAGAATAACAATTTTATTTAATAGCAGTTTTTTATATTTTACTATTTTATACATAAGTTACATTAATGTAATTTAAATTGATGTTTCATGTGAATTTATTTTTAATAATATTAAAATCATTTTTTTACAACAATGTTATTTTATATTAACAAATTATACTAATTTTTTAATTTTTTAATTTTTTAATTTTTTAATTTAATTATGCAATAATTAAAAGTGATAGTTGTAGTTTAAATAGATGTATATTTAATAAAATATTAAATAATAACAATGATTTTCTTTAATTATATTTAATTACAGATTTGTAATGATAATTATCTTTAAAATTCTAATATTTCTTCTATTATTGAAATAGATTTAAAGTTTCCTAATAAAAATAGTTTTTCGTTTTTATATATATTATCAGTATTTATTGATTTAATTAATCCTCCTGATTCTCTAATTTGTAATTCTCCAATATAAAGGTTGTAATTTTTTTTATCGAAGTTAAATAGACATGTAATTTTTCCAGCTGCAACATATGCTAAATCTAATAGAAAAGAACCGGAATTTCTAATAATAATTTTTTTTAAAATCAATTTTTCTAATATTCGAGTATAATAAGTTAACATTTTTTTATTGATGTTAGTAGGGTAGTGCATAGAAACGATTAAATTATTATCATTTATATTAGAACAACGCATACGATACCCGTTTAATTGTGATCCTTGGCCTTTTACAGAAGTAAACAGGTCATTTTTTATTGGATCATAAATAACTGAAATTTCTATTTTATTTTTTATAATAACTGATATACCAATACAAAAATGAGGGATATTGTTAACAAAATTTTCCATTCCGTTTAATGTGTTAACAATCCAATAAACATTATTTATATTTAATTTTGTAGAAATAACTTTATTTCTTAACAAAATATGATTTGGATAAGATTTTTGTATAGTAAAAAAAATGTTTTTTTCTAACATATACATTATTTTTTTTACGATATATAGAATATTCTCTTTTTTTTCTTTTTCTAATTTTTTTCTATCATAATTTTGTAGAAGAAAATTTCCGCTTTTTCGTATAGCTCGAATAGCTATATGTAGTATTGGGTGCATTTAATGTCCTTTTTGTATTTAAATAAAAATTTAATTATTTATAACAAAGTTATTGTGTAAGATACAGATAAAAATAAAACTTTATATAATATTAAATATATTTACTTTAAATTTTATAATTTAAATTTGCGTAATGCCAAGTTTACCTTGATATTTAAAAAATTAGAATAATATTTATATAATAATTTTTATAAACAAACTATTTATTTTTGTTAATTAAACTATATATGATAAATAAAATTAATTTACTAGATTTAGATAAACAACAAATGTACCGTTTTTTTCTCAGCATAGGAGAAAAACAATTTCGTGTGAATCAGATAATGAACTGGATATATAAATATTATTGTAACGATTTTAACAAAATGACGAATTTAAATTTATCATTGAAAAAGAAACTTAATGATATAGCCTGCATATATAGTCCTAAATTTTTAAAAGAACAAATATCTCTTGATGGAACTATTAAATGGAGTGTTGAAATTGGTAATAAGTTAATTGAAACTATTTATATTCCAGAAAAAAAAAGATCTACTATATGTGTTTCTTCGCAAATAGGTTGTGTATTAAAATGCAAATTTTGTTCTACTGGATATCAAGGATTTAATGGAAATCTATCTATTTCTGAAATAATTGGTCAAATATGGAATGCTTCGAGAATAATAAAAAATAAAAGTAGCAAAAAAAATACATCTATTACTAACATTGTTTTTATGGGAATGGGTGAACCGTTATTAAATATAAAAAATTTAATTCCAGCGTTAAAAATTATTACAGATAGTTCTTGTTTTAATATTTCTAAAAGAAGAGTTACTGTTTCTACTTCTGGAATTGTTTCGGGTTTAAAGATATTAAGAAATACAATAGATGTAAATTTAGCTATTTCATTACACGCATCAAATGATAAAATAAGAAATTTAATAATGCCTATTAATAAAAAATATAGTATTGAATCTATTTTATCTGAAGTAAGAAAATATTTAAAAACATCTAAAGCTAATCATGGGGGTGTTACAATAGAATACGTAATGTTAAAAAATATTAATGATTCTTTAAATAATGCAAAAGAATTAGCAGTATTGTTAAAAAATATACCTAGTAAAATTAATTTAATTCCTTGGAATCATTTTATTGGAACTAATTACAAGAGTAGTTCTTACAATACAATTATAAATTTTTCTAAAATATTAAAAAAACAAGGATTCATTACTACTATTCGAAAAAATAGAGGAGAAGATATAAAAGCGGCTTGTGGTCAATTAGTAGGAAAAATGTAAGCTATATAATACATAAATGTTATTAATTTAGAAGTTATTTTAGAAAAATAATTATCATTCTAATTATATAAAAACATATCTAAGTTATATATATAATTAATGATAGGTTGTTTTATATAGAATTATTAATTGAAATAATTAGTTATTCACATAAATACATTATTATAAGATTAGAATATAATATACATTTTTTATTTACAACTTAAATATATAAAATATAAAATTACCGAGAAATTTCATAGGATATTATCTATTTTCACAGATTTATTATTTTAATAAAAAATTAATGATTATTGAAAAACATATATATTTATTAAAGTGCAATGCTGATGGACATTAAAAGGATTCAAAAAACATACGTAGTTAAGCTTTAATTTTCTTTGTTTATTTTAATAATATAAATTTGTATAGATATTATAAAAAATAACGTTCAGATTTTTTTCATGCTTAATGTTAGATTTTATAATATTGCTAATTCACTTTAGATAAAAATTTATTAAATAAATACAATATGATAAAATAATGTTATTCAGAATAAATGATTTTAAATATAGTGAAAAGTATAAAACAGTCTATTAGAGGATGTTCTGATTATCTACCAGAATATATGAGAATTTGGAGATTTCTAGAAACAAAAATAATAAATGTTCTTAATAGTTATTGCTATAATGAAATCCAATTTCCAATAATTGAGAATACAGAGTTATTTCAACGAACTATTGGAGTAAGTACAGATATTTTACTTAAAGAAATGTATAGTTTCAAAGATAAGAAAAATAACAGCATTACTTTAAGACCTGAGGGTACTATTGGATGTGTTCGAACAATAATAGAAAATAAATTAAATAGTATTACTGAAAATAGGTTATGGTATGTTGGTCCTATGTTTAGATATGAACGTCCTCAGAAAGGAAGATATCGTCAGTTTAATCAATTAGGAATAGAAGTGTTTGGAATTAGCGAACCAGAAATTGAATTAGAATTATTAATGATATTTTCTCGTTTATTGCATGATTTAAAATTATCTAATTCTGTTTATTTAGAAATAAATTCCATTGGATCAAAACGTGCTAGACGTCTATATATAAAAGATTTAGTTATTTTTTTAAAAAAATATGAAAAAAAGTTAGATATAGATTCAAAAAAACGTATTTATACTAATCCATTAAGAATATTAGATACTAAGAATAAAGCTATTCAAAGTCTACTTAAAGAAGCTCCAGTAATTCTAGATTATTTAGATGAAAAATCGAAATTTCATTTTGAAAAACTATGCTTATTAATGAATAAAGTAAATGTTAAGTATAAGATTAATACGAGATTAGTACGCGGATTAGATTATTATAATGATACTGTGTTCGAATGGAAAACAAATTCTCTAGGATCTCAAAATACAGTGTGTGGAGGTGGAAGGTATGATACTTTATTTCAACAAATAGGTGGTAAATCAACAAGTGCAGTAGGATGTGCTGTAGGAATTGAAAGATTAATATTATTAATAAGAAAAGAATCTATGATTTTAAAAGAAGCCGCATCGTTTATAGATATTTACTTATTCTTTTTAAAAAAGGAAATATATTTTATTGTTTTAAAATTAGCAGAAAATATACGAACAGTTTTTCCTACACTAAAAATTAAAATTGATTTTTTAGTTAGTAATATTAGTAATAAATTAAGAAAAGCAAATAGGTGCAATACTACAGTAGCTTTAATATTAGGTGAGAAAGAAGTTCTTACAAAAACAGTCTTAGTTAAAAACTTAAAAAATAACATGCAAATGATTGTATCTAAAAAAGAATTAATAAAATATTTAAAAAAAATTTTTTTTTAAAAAAAAATACTTTTACTATTATTTATAGTTTTTTATTTTTAATAATATTTAATAAAAAATAAATTGTGCATTTAATATATAGAGAAAATAATGATTATTGAAAATAATGATTTAAAAATTCATGATTTAGATGTATGGAAAATTATAGAAAAAGAAAAAAAAAGACAAGAAGAACATATAGAATTAATTGCATCTGAAAACTATGCTAGTTTTTCTGTTATGCAAGCACAAGGATCTTGTTTAACGAATAAATATGCTGAAGGTTATCCACATAAAAGATATTATGGTGGATGCGAGAATGTTGATAAAGTAGAGTTATTAGCTATACAACGAGCTAAAGAATTATTTGATGCTGATTATGCTAATGTTCAACCTCATTCTGGATCTCAGGCAAATTTTGCAGTATATTCTGCTTTGCTAAAATCAGGGGATTTAATATTAGGATTAGCATTAAGCCATGGAGGTCATTTGACTCATGGATCTAAAGTAAATTTTTCAGGGAAAATATTCAATTCTATTGAATATGGAGTAAACGACTCTGGATTTATAGATTATTCTAAACTAGAAAAAATTGCAATTAATTATAGACCAAAAATGATTATAGGAGGATTTTCTGCTTATTCAAGAATATGTGATTGGGAAAGAATGAGATATATTGCTGACAAAATTGGTGCTTATTTTATAGTAGATATAGCTCATGTTTCTGGTTTAGTAGCAGCAAAATTATATCCTAATCCTATTCGTTATGCTCATGTAGTAACAAGTACTACCCATAAAACTTTAGGTGGACCTAGAGGTGGTTTAATTTTGTCAAAAAATCAAAAAAAAAGTTTTTATCATAAAATTGACATGTCTGTTTTTCCAGGAAGTCAAGGAGGTCCATTAATGCACGTTATAGCTGCTAAAGCTATTGCTTTTAAAGAAGCTATGAAACCCGATTTTTTGTCATACCAAAAACAAATTTTAATAAATGCACAATATATGTCTGAAATTTTTATTCAAAACGGTTTTAAAGTTATATCTAATGGAACAGATAATCATCTTTTTTTAATAGATTTGAGTTATAAAAACATTACTGGTAAGGAAGCCGAATACTATCTTAGTCGTTCTAATATAATAGTGAATAAAAATAGTATTCCTAATGATACAAAAAGTGCTTTTACTTCTTCAGGTATTAGAATAGGAACAGCTGCTATAACCCGTAGGGGATTTAGAAGAAAAGAATCTAAACTAGTATCTCATTGGATAATGAAAGTTCTTAATAATATAAATAATATAAATAATATAGACAAAATTGATGAGGTAAAATTAAAAGTAAAAAAATTATGTGTCTTGTTTCCAGTATATAAGTATATACCATAACTTATTTAATTTTAAAGTAGAATAATTAAGTATACTTTAAACTTACAAAATTTTTTTTACAGAAAAAATAATTTATATATATATATATTTCATTAATAAATATGGAATAAAATTATAAATAAAATATATATATATGTATTAAAAATAGTATATCAATATTTTAAGTTTAGCTGTATTTATATTTAAAATGTAAATAAGTTTAACTATTAATTAAAAATTAATGATGTTTATTTATTTAATGTAAACATTATTTATGTATTTATCATATTAGTAATTTATATATTATTTTTTTATTAAAATAAAAATTTTTAGTAAGATGTTTTACTATTTTTATGAAGATATGGCTTTTACTATAGTAAAAATATCTTTAACGTAAATATTGATATGTATAAATGAATAGAAGTTATCTATTTTTTTAGATTCTAAAATAGATTAAAGTTTAAAAATAATTTTCTAGTTATTTCTTTTGAGAAAAAATATTTTTTTACTAAAATAACGATTTTTTATATAGAGTTTTACATTATTTTTAGCATTAATAATTAAATTTATATTGTAAGTACGTTACATAAATTTTAAGTTTTATGTAACGTTATAAACTATTTTTTTCATATAAAAAATTATATATATATGTATTTTTTAATTTAAATAGTTGCGTTATAATACATTTTTTTAGTATTATTTTTTTTATTTTTTGTAATTATGTTTATATTTTTATTTTTTTTATCGGTTATTGTATTTTTGAAATTTAGTCCTAGTTTTTTGAATAATTGAAGATCATTTTCTTTATCTGGATTTTTTGTTGTTAATAGTTTACAACCATAAAATACAGAATTAGCTCCTGCTATAAAACACATTGCTTGGGTTTGTTCGTTCATATTTTTTCTTCCAGCAGATAATCTAATATAGGAAGAAGGGAATATAATTCTCGTAACTGCGATTACTCGAATTAGCTCAAACGGATCTATAGGTTGATAATTTTCCATAGGAGTTCCTTTTGTTCTTACTAGCATATTTATTGGTATGCTTTCTGGTGGACTAGGAAGATTTAATAATTCCATAAGTAGTTCTATTCTATCTTGAACAGTTTCTCCTAGTCCTATTATTCCTCCTGAACAGATTTTTATTCCATTTTTTCTTACATTTTCTAATGTTCTTAATCTATCTTCATATTTTCTAGTAGTAATTATATTTTTATAAAATTTAGGAGAAGTATCTAAATTATGATTATAAAAGTCTAATCCAGCACGAGCTAATCTTTTAGCTTGTAGATTTGTTAAACTTCCTAATGTCATGCATGTTTCCATGCCCATATTTTTAATTTTTTTTATTATTTTTTCTAAATATGGAATATGTTGTTCAGATGGAGATTTCCAAGCTGCTCCTAAGCAAAATCGGTCTGAACCTGATAGTTTTGCTTTTTTAGCTTCTAAAAGAACTTTTTTTAATTCTAATAATTTTTCTTTTTTTATATTTGTTTTATAATGTGCGCTTTGTGGACAATATTTACAATCTTCAGGGCAAGATCCTGTTTTGATTGATAGTAAAGTGCTTATTTGTAAAGTATTAGGAGGAAAGTTTTTTCTATGTATAGTTTGAGATAAAAATAACAGTTCTAAAAGAGGTAATTTAAATAACTGTTGAATTTTTTTTAAAGTCCAAATTTTTTTCATAATTTTCTCATAAATTTCATAGTATTTATAAATACATATATGACAAATCTTAATTTTAATTTTTGTAGATTTAAATTAAAATAAATAAATAGGGTTTATATTCTAATATAAAAAAACATATAGAATTATTATCGTTTAACAACTAATTAAGCGCTATATGTTTGGTAAAGGTATTAAAAATTATTCAGGGTATTTTAATAAATTTAAAATAATATATAAAATTTTATGGTTTTTTATATATAGACGTATTTAATTGCATTTAAATTTACTAAATAAGAAAAACAAACATAGACTACTATTTTAGTAATACAGAATTGTGTTATATAGTAATTTTTTAAAAAAATAATTTATTTATTTTGATAAAGTTTTCATTTTTTTAAATAAAACATTTATTTTTTAAATAATTATGCAATTAGTTGTAAAAGATTGAAAAATTTTTCTCAATTAAAAGAATATGTATTCTATGTAATTTAGGAAAAATATAATAGAAAATTTTTTTTATTTGAAACAAATGTTATTGGTTTTTTTTATCAAGAATAAAATATAGATGTTAATTATATATTTTTATTTTAGTACATTTTAATATTTATTAATGTAATTAAACATATTTGTTATAGATTGCTATATTATTATTTTTTTAAATAATCAAAGTTTAATTTATAAATTTATAGTGGTAATAATTTAAATAGATATAAATATGAATTTATTTTATTTCAATATTAAAAATAGTATTTACTTGTTTTTTACTTTCAAATATATATATAAAAAATAATTTTTAGTTAATTTTTAACGTTAAAAGAATAGAAAAAATATTTTCGATTAACATTTAATGAATATTAAAAAACAAGTTTTATATACAAGATATATTTGATCTAAAATTCATATATGTATCTTGCTTTAATTATTTAAAATAATTAGAAATGAGATTTTATTTATGTAATAGATCAATTAATTTAATAAGTTAAGAAATTTATATTTTATTCTATACTGTTATTTTTTTTATAATATAAAATAGATAAAAAATATTACTGTTGTTAATACATAAATTATATTGAAATTTTTTAATAAAAAAAAATTAGATTATAGAAATATCAAATGTATTTAAGTAACATATTGTAAAATAGAAACCAATTGATTCTAAAATTTTATAATATGGTTGTTACGAATCTTACGGATCATATATTTAGTTAATTCTGTATTTAAAGTTTTAATAAAATTTTTTTTTATTTTTAAAATAGCATATATATTACAGTTGTTTTTATTAAAAACATGTGTAATGATTTCAAATATTAAATGTATAAAAAAAATTTATATGAAATTTAATAAAATTTAACAAATCAAGTATATAAGTTTAAGTTAATGTTGATTTAATTCATAATGACCCATACAGGATTTTCTCCAGCATAACTCCTTATTATAGGAAAAAGTTCACCATTATCTTTAGAAATTTTGTATATTGTAATAAAATTTGATTTTTCTCCTACAACAGATAGCAAATTTTTTTCTTTATCAATAAAAAATGTACGAGGTTGTTTTTCTACAAAATAACGTTTTTTAAAAAAAATTTTAAAATTATTTTGATTAATTTCAAATAATGTTATTATACTATTATTTCTTTCTGACGCGTATAAATATTTTCCGCATGGTGATATGTGAATATCGGCAGCCCAATAACATATAGAATTGTTATATTCTTTGGGAAGTAAATTTATTTTTTGTACATTATTTATACCAAATTTATTATTTGTTATTTTCCATACATTTATTGTGCCATTTAATTCATTAATAGAAAAAATAAAACTTTTATTTGGATGAAACGCAAGATGGCGTGGTCCAGATTTTTTTTCAACTAAAAATTGTAATCTTTCAAAATGTTTTTTATTGTTTATAGAGTTAAAAATATAAATAGAATCTGATTTCAATGCAGTTGCAATTATACTGTTCTTTAAGTGATAAAATTTAGAACAGTGGCAACCATTAACATTTTTAAACGTATTTAAAATAGTTATAGGAATTCCGTTTTCATTTAATTTTACAATGATTAATAATGATCCATGATATGAACTACATACTAATAAATTATTTTCTTTATTTATATCAATATAATTTAAAGGTACTGGTAATGCGAAAGTAGATATTTCCTCTATTTTTCCATTATTTAAAATTTTATAAGTTGTTATATTGTAATTAGGTCTTATTCCAACATATATTAATTTGTATTTTTTACTTAAAGATATAGGTTGTGCTTGACCTTTAGTATACATTTCTTGAACTACTGTTATATTTTTTTTAAAAAATTTTAAAATTTTAATTGAGTTATCTCCAGGACTAGAGATATATATATATTTATCCATTAATTTTCTCTCGTTTTAATAATACAAGTCATATATAATTTTTTTAAATTAAAGTAAATAAGAAAGCATGCATAAAAAACATGTTTTTAATACGAATTTTATTTATATAGAAATTATATGTACTTTTAACATAAAAATATATGTCAATTTTATAGAATTTAAAATATTGGTGTTTTATTTAATAATTTTTATTTTTACATATATTTATATATAAATTATTTAAAAAATATATATTTTTTTTTTATTATTATTTACAGAGTAAAATTATATATTTAAATAGGTTAGATGTTTTTAAAATCATGGTTTTTAAAAAATAATAGATATTAGAAAACATAAAATTTGTATATAAAAATACTTTATAAAAGATATTCTTATATTTGTTACTGCTTTAAAAGCTAAGTAATTTATAGTTATGAATAAATTAAAAAAATATAGTTTTGTTAAAATAGATAATTAAATAAATTTAAAATTATAGTAGTTTAATGTTTTTTATTAAATATTGATAAACTATTATTAGTGGATTACAGTATATTGTAAAACAATAGTATTTGATTTAAGCTGATATTAGCAATATGTAATCTATTTTTAGTATAGATAAATGTTATAGAATAGGAAGATAATGAAAGAAAAAATTATTATTTTAGATACAACTCTTCGTGATGGAGAACAATCTTTAAAGTCAAGTATGAGTATAGAAGAAAAATTAAAAATAGCTTTATCTTTAGAAGACTTAGGAGTAGATTTTATAGAAGCAGGATTTCCAGTGTCTTCTCCAGGAGATTTTAAAGCAGTTCAAACAATTTCTAATATTATAAAAAATAGTAGAATATGTAGCTTAGCTAGATGTATCGATAAAGATATTGATGTAGCAGCAGAAGCGATGAATAAATCAAAACAATTTAGAATTCATGTATTCCTAGGAACGTCTAACTTGCATATAACTTCTAAATTGCAAAAAACTTTTAATGAAATTATAGAAATGGCTGTTAAAGGAATAAAAAGAGCTAAACGGTACACAGATGATGTTGAATTTTCATGTGAAGATGCTGGACGTACTTCTATTCAAAATCTTTGTAGAATTATAGAAGCTGTTATAGATGCTGGTGCTACAACAATTAATATTCCTGATACAGTTGGATTCACTATTCCTAGTGAATATAAAAAAATTATTTCACAAGTTTGCAATCAGGTTCATAATATAGGTAAAGCAATTATTTCTGTTCATTGTCATGATGATTTAGGAATGGCTACTGGTAATTCTATTTCTGCATTAGAAGCAGGAGCTAGACAAATAGAAGGAACAATTAATGGAATAGGAGAAAGAGCAGGGAATACTGCATTAGAAGAAGTTATTTTGGCAATTAAAATCAAAGAAAAATTATTAAATTTGTATACTAGTATTAAAATTTCAAACATTTATGATACGAGTAAAATTGTCAGTTCGACATGTGATATTTTAATACCTGAAAATAAAGCAATTGTTGGAAATAATGCTTTTTCTCATTCTTCAGGTATACATCAGGATGGAATATTAAAAAATCGAAAAAATTATGAAATAATTTTTCCTGAAGATATTGGTTTTAAAGCTAAACAGTTACATTTAACATCACGTTCTGGTAGAGCTGCAATAAAATTTTATATGGATAACATGGGTTATAAAGAAGCAGATTATAATCTAAATGTATTATATAAAAAATTTTTGAAGTTATCTGACAAAATTGGACAAGTATTTGATTATCATTTAGAGATATTATCTTTTTTAGATGATAAATATAAGTTAACCTCATTTTTTTTAAAATCGTTAAAAGTAGAACTTTATTCTAGTAATAGTTACATGGTTTTTATAGAATTATTATACGGAAAAAATATATTAAAAGGACAATCATTATCAAAAAGTAATAATTTAGTAAATTCTATAACAGAAGTTATTATTAACATAACTAATGTGCCAATTATTTTAAATAATTATAAATTTGTAGTTCAAATGCAGAATAAAAAAGAAATTGGAATGATAAGTATGTCAGTTTTATATAAAAAAAGAATATTTTATTCAAAAACTTCTTCTATAAGTTTTTCAAAAGCAATTGTCAAATCATTAGTAATAATATTAAATGATATTGAAAAATACAATAGAGCAATGTTATTAGCTAAAAGTTAACAAATAAATATATGTTAGTTAAACAAAAAAAAAATAGTTTTTGATTTTATAAATAATTGAATTAAAAAAAAATTAATTTATTGATTATAAGAATAAAATTTAAATTTTTTATAAATTAATATAGGTTTTTTATTTAAATATTTTAATCTTTCTATATTAGATTAAAAAATATAAGTAAATTAATTTTTTACAAACAAAAATTAGTTTTATAAATGTTTTGCTTATTTTTTTTAAGGATAATTCAACTATATAATAGTATGTACTTATTATATTAAAGAAAATTACTTTTTTTTAAATTTATTGTAGTAATTTTTAATTATATAGCATAACAGGTTTAACTAACAAATCTATATTTTTATTTTACGAAATAACAGAATGTATTTATATATTTTATAAGGATAGAATATCTATCTATATATACTGTAGAAAAGTATAATAATGTGAAATTATATATATTTTAAATATGTAAATTACTAATAAAATTAGTATATTAGACATATAATATTGATATTTGTTTGTTTATATATATATACAATATATTGTAAAAAATATCTAATACTTTAAAAAATTAAAAAAAAATAAGAGTTGTTTTATGAAAAAAGAGATTAAATTAACAATATTACCTGGTGATGGGATAGGACCTGAGGTAATGGAGCAAGGTTACAAAATTTTAAAAGTGTTAAAAAAAAAATTTAAATTAAATATTTCGCATTGTGAATGTGATATTGGTGGAATAGCAATTGATAAGTATGGAGTATCTTTACCTAAATGTACAATAGATTCTTGTTCTGAATCTGATGCAGTCTTATTGGGATCGATAGGAGGTCCAAAATGGGATAATCTTCCCAGTCATTTACGTCCAGAAAAAAGTGCTCTTCTTGCGTTAAGAAAACATTTTAATTTATTTTCGAATATTAGACCAGCAAAAATATATCCTGAATTGCATTGTTTATCTCCTCTTCGTTATGATATCAGTAAAATAGGGTTTGATATATTATATGTAAGGGAGTTAACAGGTGGAATATATTTTGGAAAACCACGAGGAAATAGTGGTTGTGGATTAATGGAACATTCTTTTGATACAGAGATATATTACAAATTTGAAATAGAAAGAATTGCAAAAATAGCTTTTCAGTTAGCTAGATTAAGAAAAAAAAGAGTTACTTCTGTAGATAAAGCTAATGTACTAAACAGCTCTATATTATGGAGAAAAACTGTTCATAGTATATCAAAAAGTTATCCTGATATTTCATTAAATCATTTATACGTAGACAACGCTGCTATGCAAATTATAAAAAATCCATCCCAGTTCGATGTGATATTATCGTCTAATTTATTTGGTGATATATTATCAGATGAATGTGCTGCTATTATTGGATCAATAGGAATGCTGCCTTCAGCTAGTTTTAATGAAAAAGAATTTGGAATTTATGAACCTTCAGGAGGATCTGCTCCTGATATTGCTGGAAAAAATATTGCTAATCCTATAGCGCAAATTTTATGTATATCTATGTTTTTACATTATACAATGAAATTACCTAAATTATCTTATTTACTAGAAAAGTCGGTTCGTGAAGCTTTGAGAATTGGGTATAGGACAAAAGATATTAGTGATAGTAAAAAATACATTAGCACTGATGAATTTGGTAGTCAAGTAGCTAAATTATTATCTTTAAGGGCGTAAAATTATGGGAAAAACGATATACGAAAAGATATATAATTCACATATTATATTTCAAGATGAAAATACTATACCTATTATATACATTGATTTACATTTATTACATGAAGTAACATCTCCTCAGGCTTTTCTTTCTTTAATAGATAAAAATCGTAATGTTAGGTGTCCAGAAAAAAATTTTGCTACAATGGATCATAATGTTCCAACACATAGTAACAATATAAATTCATCAGGAAAAATGGCAAAAATACAAATGCAAACATTGATGAAAAATTGTAAAAAATACAATATTTCTTTATATGATTTACATCATCCTGACCAAGGAATAGTCCATATTATTGGACCAGAAAAAGGATTAACATTACCTGGTTCTACTATTGTTTGCGGAGATTCTCATACTTCTACTCATGGTGCTTTTGGAGCTTTATCATTTGGAATAGGAACTTCAGAAGTAGAACATGTTTTAGCTACCCAGACATTATCACAAAATCGTTTAAAAAATATGAAAATTCAAGTTATTGGACGTGTAAAAGATAATGTTTCTGCTAAAGATATTGCATTATATATAGTAAGAAAAATAGGTACTTCTGGAGGAACAGGACATGTAGTTGAATTTTGTGGAGAAACTATTAGTAATTTGACTATGGAAGGAAGAATGACTATTTGTAATATGGCAATTGAGATGGGTGCAAAATCTGCTATAATTGCTCCAGATAATGTTACTTATAAATATTTAAAAAATCGTACTTTCGTTCCAAAAGGTGATGACTTTGAAAAAGCGATTGAGTTTTGGAAAACTTTAAAATCTGATATGCATGCAAAGTTTGACAAAGTTTATACACTAGATGTTAATAATTTATCTCCTCAAATTACTTGGGGTACAAATCCATCTCAGGTAATTAATATAGAAGAAAAAATTCCATTTATTAGTAATTATAAGAATATAATAGATCAAAATAGTGCAAGAAGATCTTTGGAATATATGAACTTAAAAGAAAACGTATCTTTATTATCAGTAAAAGTAGATAAAGTATTTATAGGATCTTGTACTAATGGAAGGATTGAAGATTTACGTGAGGCAGCAGATGTTATTAAAAACAAAAAAATATCTAATTATGTACATGCTATAGTTGTTCCAGGTTCTAAATCTGTTAAAATTAAAGCAGAAAAAGAAGGATTAGATAAAATTTTTAAGTCAGCAGGGTTTGAATGGAGATTACCAGGATGTTCTATGTGTTTAGGTATGAATAAAGATGTTTTAAATGATGGAGAGAGATGTGCTTCTACAAGTAATAGAAATTTTGAAGGACGCCAAGGAAGAGGAGGAAGAACTCATTTAGTTAGTCCTAAAATGGCAGCAGCTGCAGCTATTTATGGAAAATTTGTAGATATAAGTAAGTAATTTACAAATTATTAATTTAAAAGGTTAAACATATTGATGAAAAAAATAATTAGACATACTGGTTTAGTAGTTCCTTTAAATGTTTCGAATATAGATACTGATATTATTATTCCAAAACAGTTTTTAAAAAGTAATGTCAAAACTGGATTTGGAAAAAATCTTTTTTATAACTGGAGATATTTAAATGGATTGAAAGATAAAAAAAATTCTAAATTCATATTGAATCAAGAGATTTATGCAAAAGCTAATATTCTTTTAACTAGAGAAAATTTCGGATGTGGTTCATCAAGAGAACATGCAGTATGGGCTTTAGTAGATTATGGTTTTAAAGCTATAATAGCGCCAAGTTTTTCGGATATATTTTATAATAATTCTATAAATAATAGATTATTATTAATTAATTTTTCTGAAGAAATAATAAATGAATTATTTAATTTGTTTAAAAAAAATGAGAGTATATCTTGTACAATTAGTTTATTAGATTGTAAGCTTACGATAAGAAAAAAAGATTATTTCTTTAAAATAAATTCTTTTTATAGGTTTTGTTTATTAAATGGATTAGATAATATTGATTATACTATGAGACACGAAAAAGAAATTAAAAGTTATGAACAATCTATACCATCTTTTTTAAGATATAAGAAAAACGCATTAAATTAATTTAATAATGATTATTAGTAATATCTATTTTTTTAAAGTAAAAAAAAATTAATATATATTATGTATACGATATAGATTCTAAAAATGAGTCTGATAGATTTAGTATCTACCAACGTTTGTTTATTTTAAGTAACTATCATAGCAATTTTTAGAGCAAAAGATAAAATCCACTCTAATCTAGCGTTTTCATTGCAAAGTTTATAGTGAATTTGGATACATGTTTCTGAAGAAAAGTTCCATGATAAAATTGGATTATTTGATAAATTTTGTAATAACACGTGATTTGATATAGGCGTTTTTTTATCAAAACATAGTTTTCCTACATTTTTATTAAGTATTGCTTTTTTTATTCCTATTTTTTTAAAAATTGTTCTTAAATAAGAAATTTTTATTAAATTATTAACTTCTATTGGAATAGTTCCAAATTTTAATTTGAGTTCTTGTTTTATAGTTTTCAATTCTAATTTGTTTTTAGCACTAAAAATTTTTTTGTAAAAAAATAGTCTTGTATTTACATTAGAAATGTATTGTGAAGGAATTAATGAAATAATATATAGTTCTATTTCTGGTTGAAAAGATAACATTTTTTTTAAAGACGTAGAACAGCCTGATTTTAAATTTTTAATAGCTTGCTTTAATAATTTCATGTATAAAGAAAAACCGAGCGAATTGATATGTCCACTTTGTTCATTACCTAAAAGATTTCCAATTCCTCTAATTTCCAAGTCATGAGAAGATAATATAAAACCAGCTCCAAGATCTTCAAACTTAGAAATAGCTTCTAATCTTTTTTGAGCATTTAAAGTTGTTTTTTTTAAGTTTTGAACTAATAACCAAGCATATGCTTGATGATGAGATCGTCCAATTCTACCCCTCAGTTGGTGTAACTGAGATAATCCAAATTGATCTGCACGTTCGACAATAATAGTATTAACATTTGGGATATCAATACCTGTTTCAATTAATGTAGTACATACTAATATATTAAAATTTTTTAAATAAAATTTTTTTATTATTTCTTTTAAATAAGAAGATTTCATACCTCCATGAGCTACAGCTATTTTTGATTCTGGAATTAATTTTTTGAGTAGATTAGCTTTTTTTTGAATCGTCATTATATTATTATGTATAAAATATACTTGTCCTTTTCTTTCTATTTCTTTTTTTATAGCTTTTTTTATAATACTTTCATCATAATTTTCAACAATAGTTTTTATAGAACGTCTTTTTTCTGGTGGAGTAGCTATTATGGATAGATCTCGTATTCCATTAATTGTCATATTCAAAGTTCTGGGTATAGGAGTTGCTGTTAATGTTAAAATATCGATATTAATATAGTTTTCCTTTATTTTTTCTTTATCTAACACTCCAAATCTATGTTCTTCATCAATAATTAATAATCCTAAATTTTTCCATTTTATAGAACTGAATAACATTTTATGAGTTCCTATTAAAATATGAATTATTCCTTTAGATATTTGTTTTATGTTAGATTTAATTAGTTTATCAGAAGAAAATCTAGATAGGATTCCTATGTTGACATTCCAACTTTTAAATCTTTGAGAAAAGCTATTAAAATGTTGTTGAGCTAACAAAGTAGTAGGAACTAATATTGCAACTTGTTTGGCATTACATACAGCTATAAATGCAGCTCGCATGGCTACTTCTGTTTTTCCAAAACCTACATCACCGCAAACTAGCCTATCCATTGGAGTAGATTTATGCATATCTTTTAATACAGTATTAATTACTTTTTCTTGGTCTGGAGTAGTTTTGAATGGGAAGTTTTTTACGAATTTTTTGTATTTTGCATACTGTATTGAAAAAGAAAAACCTTTTTTAGACATTCTTAAAGAATATGTATCTAATAATTTTGCTGCATAATCGCGAATTTTTTTAAATACTTTGTGTTTTTCTTTTTTCCAATTAGAACTTCCTAACCTATCTAGAGGAATATTAGGATTAGTATATGATCGATATTGACTAATTAGATGTAGATATGATATTGGTACGTATAGTTTTGCTTTATTAGCATATACTATAATTAAATATTCAGTAGTAATACCGTTTGGAGTCGTTAAAGTAGTTAACCCTTTATATAATCCGATGCCGTGTTCTATATGAACTACTAGTTGGTTTACTTTTAACTCTAGACAATGTTGAATTTGTATATTCACTGTTTTTGTTTCTTTAAAATTTATTGTTTATAAGATATAGTTATATATAAATGGTAAACATATATATATATTACATATATATATATTTATATTTAAAATTAAATCGTGAGATTTAATAAAATTCTATTTTAGTATTCGTAATTAATAATTTTAATCTTAAAAAATAGTTTATTTTACTTTGCGAAAAATACCTATTATTGATTTTAAAAAAAACTTTTTTTTATATTTAAATGTAATTTAATGTAATAAATAAGATTTATATTTAGTTGTTTTTAATAAAATTAAACGAATAAATAAATATTAATAATAAAATACTAATATATAATTCTATTTAAATTAGTAGTAATTATTATTATTGTTTTTTTTAAAATACATACAAAATTAATTTTTTTTATAAACTTTAAAAATACTGATTTATTATTTATATATATGCAGTAATAATATAAAGTTATAGTAAAATAATTTTTTAAAAGATAATTTGTTTAAATAGTGTGATAAATATTTTTATATACTAGATTATATTAAAAAATAATTAATTTTTTAGGATAAATTGTAATCATTTTTTTTTTGAATAGCATAATTAAAATTAAAAATAATAATTTTGTCTATTACTTAATACATATATATATAGAATATACTGTTATATAAGTTTTATTATATAGTGTTTTATTAAGTAGATAAAATAGTGAAATACTTATATTAATGCATTGATGTTTATATGAATGTGTTATGTACCTAGTACATATATATTTCTATAGTTTTGGATAAAAATGTTTTACTATGTTACTTTTAATAAAATCAGAATAAATTTTGATTATTATATTGTTAATTTGGAAGAAAGGTAATTCAAAAAATTTTGATATATTTTAAAAATTTTTTTAACTCTTATAAAAAAACACTTTTAAATTTTATTTTTTTATAGATATATATAAATAATAATTTAATAGTTATTTCTACATATATATATTTTATATGATAAGTATTATTTATTTCAAATAAATTATAATGTTTTTTATAAAAAATATGTAGGTTATTAATGACTAATTAGTTTATAGTAAAAATTATTAAACAAAACACAATCATTATCAAATTTTATTTAACCATAAGTATGTATTTTTTTAAATATAAATATAAATTTTAAATCTGTTTAATGGGTTTTTATCTTTTTTTAAGATATAAATATGAGTAAAAATTTATATGAAATACGATTTTAATTGTAGAACAAAATTAATATGTTTTATTTTTAATTGCTGTCTATATAGGTAATAAAGTATAATTAATATTTTACATAGTTAAAGCTATTCTAAACAAATATTCATACTATTTTTATAATTTAATATATTAAGTTAACTAAATATAAGGTTTTTAATCTAAATATTATATTAATTAAAGTAATAATATTTTATTTTAAAAACAATAGCATTGTTCATTATATTAGTTTCAATATTTTTTAATTTCAATAAATTATTATATATATATATAAATAAAATGGTAAATTAGAATGAAAATAAGAGTAGGTATTAACGGGTTTGGACGTATTGGTAGATTAGTTTTCAGAATGGCACAAAATAATTCAAATATCGATATTGTAGCTATAAATGATTTAGTTAGTGCTGAATACATGGCTTACATGTTAAAGTATGATTCTACACATGGTTTATTTTTTAATAGTATAGAAGTAAAAGAAGATTGTTTAATTGTAAATAATAGAAAAATATTTACATCTGCTAAGAAAAGTCCAAAAGATATTTTATGGAGTAAATATTCTGTAGATGTAGTTATAGAATCAACTGGAATTTTTTTAACAACTGAAAGTGCATTAAGCCATATATCTTCAGGAGCAAAAAAAGTAGTTATTACTGGACCATCTAAAGATGATACTCCTATGTTTGTCCGAGGAGTTAATTTTAATACTTACAAAGGTGAATTAGTTGTGTCAAACGCTTCTTGTACTACTAATTGCTTAGCTCCTTTAGCTAAAGTAATACATGATGAATTTAATATTTTAGAAGGATTAATGACTACAGTTCATTCGGTAACAGCTACGCAAAAAACAGTAGATGGAGCTTCTAGTAAAGATTGGAGAGGAGGAAGAGGAGCTATTCAGAACATTATACCTTCTTCTACTGGAGCAGCTAAAGCAGTAGGAAAAATATTACCAGAATTAAATGGAAAATTAACAGGAATAGCTTTTAGGGTTCCAACACCTAACGTATCTGTAGTAGATTTAACTTTTCGTCATAAAAAATCAGCAAGTTATCAAGATATTTGTGAATTAATAAAATATGTTTCTAGTAGTTCTATGAAAGATATTTTAGGATACACTACAGATCCTGTAGTTTCTTCAGATTTTAATGGAAGTAAGTTAATTTCTATTGTAGATATTACGGCTGGATTGTCTTTAAATAATCATTTTTCTAAGTTAATATCTTGGTATGACAATGAAACCGGGTATTCTACTAAAGTGCTTGATCTTGTAGAACTAATTTGTTCTTAAATATTTTTTGTTTATTTTTTAAAATAATTTTTATTAAGAAATTTTAATTATAAGCAAATTATTCTAATATACTGAGTAGTTGTCTTATTGATGTAGAAATAAGATAATTGAACTTTGTTCATTTAATAAAGCACATATTTTTTCTTCATGTGACGAAGAATTATCGTCACATGTTATAGAAAAAATAACAAAATTGTATATAATAAATCACTATTAAATTAAGTGAACATACATTTATATTTTTATTCAAATAATATATTTGTATGTATTTCAATTTTATTTATGTTATAAACATATAATGTATTTTTGATTTTTATATTAATGTTTATTATAAATATAATTAGATCTATTAATATAATTAAAATTATTATTACGCTTCTTTTATTCAGATAAATTTATTTCTTTTTTTATAGAATTCACCCACATATAAACTCTGTCTTCTGTTAATTCAATTTGTCTATCTTCGTCAATAGTTAATCCAAGAAAATATTTATCATTTAATAGTGCAGTGGATGACTTAAAAGAATATCCTTCATTTTTCCATTTTCCAACACATTTTGCTCCTTTTTTGACAATTAAGTCATATATAATTCTCATTCCATTACAGAAATATTCTGAATAATCTTCTTGATCTCCACATCCAAAAAAAGCTACTGTTTTATTTTTAAAATTTATAGTTTTTAAAGTTGGAAGAAAATCTTCCCAGTCACATTGTAATTCACCGTAATACCATGTAGGTATACCAAACATAAGAATGTTATACTTTTCTATATCTTTTTTTTTTATTTCAATAATATTAAACATACTGGAAATTGCATCTCCTAATAGTTCATGTATTAAAAAAGCTACTTTTTCTGTGTTTCCAGTATCAGTACCAAAAAAAATTCCTACTTTCTTCATATTTAAGGTCCAAGAATTATATTAAGTTAAATTGTTTAAAAAAAGGATAACTTTTATTGAATAGTTAATAACATGATATACTATAAATGTAAAAGTACATATTAAATATAGGTTATTATATCTTAACACATATGAATATTTTATATAAAAATAAAATTTTGTTCTTGTACAGTAATTAGTTTTTTATTTTAATAAACGCATATATTATTTTTTATAAAGTTGTAAAAATATGAATATTAATCTTATGTGGTTTAGAAGTGATTTAAGATTGACAGATAATGAAGCTTTATATACTGCTTGCAAAAACAAAAAAGACAAAGTATTAGGACTTTTTACATCTCTTCCAAAACAATGGAAAAAGAATAATATGTCTTATAAAAAATCGCAGTTTATATATGAACATATATTTAATCTATCTAAAGAGATGTTTAAAATTGGAATAATTTTTTACTATTATGAAGTTAATAGTAATTCAGTTTTAAAAAAATTAATAGTAAAATTTTGTTTAAAACACAAAATAAATTCTGTTTTTTATAATTACCAATATGAACATATTGAAAAAGAATGTGATGTTGATATAAAAAAAAAATTAAATATTAACAATATTAGTATGAATGGATTTCATGGGAATTTATTACTTAGTCCTAAAAAAATGTTAACTAAAGTTAATAGTGCGTATAAAGTTTTTCATTTGTTTAAAAAAAAAATGATTAGTAAATTAAAAGTTGTTAACTTCGTTATTTTCCCGAAACCTTCTAGAAGAAAATTAAACATAGTTTATAAGTGTAGGATTTATTCTTTTAAATTTCCAAGAGAAAATTTTGACAAAAACATTTTTCCAGTAGGGGAAAAAAATGCTTTACTTAAATTAAATAAATTTTGTTTACAAAAGATTAAAAAATATTTTTTATATAGAGATTATCCTGCGTTTAAATCAAATAGTTTTTTATCTCCATATTTAAGTATTGGGGTTTTATCTCCTAAACAATGCTTTTTAAAATCTATAGAAAAAGAATGTAATTTTTTAGAAAATAAATTTGTTTTAAAATGGATAAACGAATTAATTTGGAGAGATTTTTTTAAACATTTGTTAAATGGATATCCTATCTTAAGCAAAAATCAATCTTTGCGAAAATGGGAAGGGAAACTTGTTTGGAAAAATAACATGTATTTTTTTAAAATGTGGAAAAAAGGTAAAACAGGATATCCTATAGTAGATGCAGGTATGAAACAGTTAAATGAATTAGGTTGGATAAATAATAGATTAAGAATGGTGACTGCTAATTTCTTAGTAAAAAATTTACTAGTCGATTGGAGGTTAGGTGAAAAATATTTTATGTCTAAATTAATTGATGGAGATTTTTCATCTAATAATGGTGGATGGCAATGGATATCATCAATAGGATGTGATAACGCCCCATATGTTCGAACGTTTAATCCTATAAGTCAATGTCAAAGGTTTGATTATTTATGCAATTATATTAAAAGTTTTTTAAAAGAGTTACTTCATATTCCTATACGTTGTATCCATAATCCTGGATTGTGTAAGTGTATACAAAAGAAATTTGTACGTTATCCAACATTTATTGTTATGTATAATATTGAGTATAAAAAATTTTTACACTTTATTCAGTTAGCAAAAAATATGAGTAATTAATAGTATGAATAATATTGAATTAGAATCAGTAGTAAATGCTAAATTAAAAGTTCATTTATTTAAAGATTATACTTTTAATGGATTACAAGTTGAAGGAAAAAAAAAAGTTAATTCTGTTATTTCCGGAGTGTCTGTTTGTCAAGAATTATTGGAATATTCTGTAAAAAAGAAAGCTGATGCAATCATAGTACATCATGGCTGTTTTTGGAACAACGATTTGCATATTATTAGAGGAATACAGAGGAAAAGATTAAAGAAGATCTTAAGTAATGACATTAATTTATATGCGTGGCATTTACCTTTAGATATTCATAAAACATTAGGAAATAATTTTCATATTGGAAGAAAGTTAAAGATCAATTATAAGGATAATATAACAAAATATGTTTCATGGGGTAATGTTGATCAAAAAATAACAGGAATAGAATTATTTAATAAGATAAAAAAAACGTTTTTTAGAACACCTTTTTATTTTGGGGAAACAGGATCTAAATACATAAGTAAAATAGCTTGGTGTAGTGGAAAAGGTCAATCTTTTATTAAACAATCCGGGGAGTTTGGTGTAGATGCTTTTATTACTGGAGAAGTGTCGGAAGAAACTATTCACTATGCTAGAGAATATAAACTTCATTTTTTTTCTATTGGTCATTATGCTTCTGAAAGAAACGGTATAAAATATTTAGGTAAATGGTTACAAAGAAAATATAATTTGCATGTTGAGTTTTTAGATATCTATAATCCAATTTAAAATAATGTTTTATTTTTTATAAAAAAATGAGCTAAAGAAAATAAATCATTTTGAATAATTTTTTTAAAAGTTAAAATATTAATCTTAAAGTTAAGGATATTATCATATGATTTTGTTTAAAAAAACATCTTGGATAAATTCTATTAATCAAGAGTTTTTAGAAAATTTGTATAATGAATTTATAAATAAAAAAAAAAGTAATATTTTAGATTTTTCTTTTAAATCCGAATTCAATGAATTAAAAAATAATTTATATAATAAAAAAAAAATATTTAAAAAAAATTATATAAAAGATCAAAAAAATAAATTAAAAAAATTAGAATTTTCTAATATTAAAGAAAAAGAATCAACTTTAAAAAAAATACTGTTTTGTATTTTAGATTTTTTTTTTCAAAAACATGGACATAAGTTTGCGTCTATTAATCCTTTAGTTTTGAATATAGAAAAAGAAGATTTAGTAAAATATTATATTACAAGTTTTAAAAAATATTTAAAATACAATTATCCGACGTTACAAGAAAAATTTATAAGATTAATTTCAGAAAATAATATAAGACATAAATTAAAAATTTATGAAAATTTATACTGTAAATCTATTGGATTTGAGTTTCTACATATTGACAATAATAATAAAATAAATTGGATTAAGAATTACATTTCACATATATCTATTTATTCACAAATAACAGATAAAGCGAAAAAATCTATATTAAGAGATTTAATTAAATGTGAAATTTTTGAAAAGTTTTTACAGAACAAATTTCCAGGAGCTAAACGATTTTCGTTAGAAGGAGCAGATGTTTTAATTCCAATGCTATCTTCAGTTATAAAATCTGCAAAAGATCAAAAAATATCAAAAATTGTATTTGGAATGGCTCATAGAGGAAGATTAAATGTTTTAGTGAATATATTAAAAAAACCAATAATAAATATATTTTCTGAATTTTTTGATTCTAATAAAACAAGTAAGAATATTTCTGGAGATGTTAAATACCATTTAGGACATAAATTAATTAAAAAAGTTAAAGAAAATTATGATCTTGAGTTAATTTTACAGTGTAATCCATCTCATTTAGAAGTTGTTAATTCTGTTGTATTAGGTGTTGTAAGAGCTAATTTAGACAAAAATAAAAAAAAAAATAGTACAAAAAACATACTACCTATATTGATTCATGGTGATGCAGCAATATGTGGTCAGGGAATTGTTCAAGAAATACTAAATATGTCTAAGACTACAGGATATAACGTTAATGGATCTATTCACATTGTCATAAACAATCAAATTGGTTTTACTACATCAAATCATATGGATCTTAGATCTAGTAAATATTGTACTGATATTGCTAAAATGACTCAATGTCCTATCTTTCATGTAAATGCAGATGACCCAGAAGCAGTTATATATGTAATGCAATTAGCATTACAATTTCGTAATATATTTAATTCAGATGTATTTATCGATTTAGTTTGTTATAGAAGAAATGGACATAATGAAGCAGACGATCCTTATGTAACTCAACCTGTTTTATATACAAAGATTAAAAATCATCCAACAGTGTGTTCTATTTTTTCTAGTAAGTTAATTAACAAACAAGTAGTAACTAAAGAAGAAGCAGATAATGAAGTAGAAGAATATCGTAATAAAATAGAAAGTGAATATTTTGCGTATATACAAGAAAATAAAATAAATAAAAAAGACGTTTTTTTAGAAGTAAAAAAAAGTAGTAAGAGTATTTTTGAAAAAAAAGTTATAGATGCTGATTATTTAAAAAAAATAGCAAATAGTGCCTATTCATTTCCTGATAAATTCAATACACATTTTTTAGTTAATAAAATTTACTCAAATAGATTAAAAATGGTAAAAGAAGAATTAAAGTTTGATTGGGGATCTGCAGAAGTTTTAGCGTACGCAACTTTAATAAAATCTGGGATTTCTTGTAGAATATCAGGACAAGATGTATCTCGTGGAACATTTTTTCATCGTCATTTAAAAATACATGATCAAAAAAATGGTTCTAGTTTTACACCTCTAATGCAGATGAATAGTTCTAGTTCTTTTTTCGATGTTATTGATTCAGTATTATCTGAAGAAGCAGTTCTTGGGTTTGAATATGGTTATTCTATTTCTTCTCCAAAAACTTTGACGATTTGGGAAGCTCAATTTGGAGATTTTGCTAATGGAGCTCAAGTAGTAATTGATCAGTTTATTGTTTCAGGAGAACAAAAATGGAATATAAAGTCCAATTTAGTTTTGTTTTTACCTCATGGATATGAAGGTCAAGGACCGGAACATTCTTCTTCTAGAATTGAAAGATTTTTACAGCTGTGTGCCCAGGATAATATACGTGTATGTATTCCATCTTCAGCTTCACAAATATATCATTTAATACGTGAGCAAGCTTTTTTAACGAAAAAAAAGCCATTAATTATTATCACACCAAAATCATTATTAAGACGTCAAGAAACATATTCTTCTTTTAATGAAATATGCTATCAAGATTTTAAAAAAATAGTTTATTCTAAATCACTTTTATCGAGTGAAGAACTAAAAAGAGTAATATTTTGTACTGGAAAAATTTTTTATGATCTTTTACAAAAGATAAAAGAGAAAAATATAGTTAATATATGTGTTATTAACATAGAACAGTTATATCCATTTCCCAAAAAAGATATTCGACAAATCTTAAACATATGTCATCATATTCATGATTTTGTATGGTGTCAAGAAGAACCCTTAAATCAAGGTGCTTGGTTTTTTTTTCAAGAAAAAATAAAATCTTTATTACCTATAAATTCAAATTTTTTTTGTATTTCGAGAAGAAAATCAGCTTCGCCAGCAGTAGGTAGTTTTTCTTGTCATAAAATAGAACAAGAAAATATTTTACAAAAAGCAATAAATATTAATTAACTAATTCATATTAGGAAAAATAATGAATGAAGTAGATATATTAGCTCCAGAATTTCCAGAATCTGTATCTAATGCTCAAATTATTAGTTGGCATAAAAATATTAGAGAATATGTTAAACGAGACGATGTATTATTAGATATCGAAACAGACAAAGTAATATTAGAAGTACCTGCTTTAACAGATGGTATTTTGACATCTATAATAATGAAACCGGGAGAAGTTGTTTATTCAAAACAGATATTAGGAAAAATTACCTTACAAAAAGAAGAGAAATTAAAAAAAATTGTTAAAGAAAAAAATGAATCTGTAAAAAAGGAAAAAGAATTAGAAGCTTCTCCTTCAGTGAGAAAATTAATAAAGCAACATGGAATAGATCATACATTAATTATTGCTACTGGAAAAAAAGGACGGTTAAATCGAGATGATGTATTAAATATTATTAAAAAAGATAAAGTTGAAAACAGTATAAACTGTATAAGAGGAGAAGAAGAAAATATAAAAAATAAACAAAGTTACGAAAAAAGAAGAGCTGAAAGAATAAAAATGAGTCCTTTAAAAATGAAAATGTCAGAAAGATTGTTATTTTCACAAAGGAATATGGTGACTTCAACAACATTTAATGAAGTTAACATGAAAAACATATTAAATTTAAGGGAAAAATATAAATACGAGTTTGAAGAAAAACATAAAACAAAATTAGGACTAACATCTTTTTTTATTAAAGCAGTAGCAGAATCCTTAAAGTCGTTTCCAGTGATTAATTCTTCAATAGATCAAGATAGTATTATATATTATAAATATGTTGATATAAGTGTAGCTGTTGCGACAAAACGAGGTTTGATTACTCCTGTGTTGAAAAATGTAGAAGAAATGAGTATAGTTGATATAGAAAAAAAAATAAAAAACTTTATTTTAAAGGGGAATACTGGAAAGTTATCTATAAATGACTTAACTGGAGGGAATTTTACTATTAGTAATGGAGGTGTTTTTGGTTCTTTAATGTCTATTCCTATAATAAATCCACCTCAAACAGCTATTTTAGGAATGCATAATGTCATAAAACGAGCAATGGTAGTAGAAAATAGTATTATAATTCTTCCTATGATGTATATTTCGTTATCCTATGATCATAGAATAATAGATGGAAAAACCTCTATTCAATTTTTATCAAGATTGAAAGAAATATTAGAAGATTTTTCTAGAATTTTATTACATGTATAAAGATGTTATAAAATGAATTAATTAAAATATGTTGGAACTTTATATTGTTAACCAACATATTTATATTTAATGAATAAACGTTATTAAAAAATAATTAATTTAATTTAAATAAGTTAAAATATTAAATTTATTTTTAAAGTAAATAGAAGTTTTTAAAAGAATGAAATGTTTAGAATATATATATTTATGTATTTAATTGTTTTAAATGAGGCAAAATAGCTTAAATTAAATAACATATTAATGATTGTTAATAGTTTTCAATGAAAATAATTTTAGTATAAAATTATATGTAGTTTTTGTAAATATTATGACATATGAGTTCATTATTGATATTTAACAATAATAAATAAATTAATTATAAATATATTGTAGTGATATTTTTTTGTTAAAAAATTACAATTTTTATTGTAATTAAAGATTGTTGTATATATTTATATATTATTTATAATTTAAAATGGTTTTAATTTATTTAATATGCATTTTTTTAAAGGAGTATATATGTCAGTAAATAAAGTTATTTTAATTAGGCATGGACAAAGTAAATGGAATTTATTAAACAAGTTTACAGGATGGAATGATGTTGAATTATCTGAGTTAGGTAAAAAAGAAGCAGTAAAAGCTGCAAACTTATTAAAAATAAATAAAATTGATTTTAATTATTCATTTACTTCAATGTTAACAAGATCTATTCATACTTTATGGATTATTTTAAAAACATTGAATAAAAATTGGGTTACTGTAAATAAAGATTGGCGGTTAAACGAAAGGCATTATGGTGCCTTGCAAGGATTGAACAAAGATGAAACGATAAAAAAATATGGAAAAAAGAAAGTACATGAATGGAGAAGAAGCTATAAAATATCACCGCCTAAAATAAAAAATGCTAGTTGTTTGTTTTCTGGATATGATGAGCGTTATGAAAATATAGGATTAAACAATTTTCCTAAAGGGGAAAGTTTAGAGTTAACTGAGAAAAGAGTAGTTAAATTTTGGAAAGAAACATTGTTACCAAAAATGAAATTACAAAAAAAAATAATTATAGTAGCTCATGGTAACTCTTTAAGAGCGTTAATAAAATATTTAGGAAAAATTGATGATGCATTAATTAGTAGATTAGATATTCCAACTGGATCTCCTATTATTTATGAATTTAACAAAAACAATGTTCCAGTAAGATACTATTTTTTATAAAAAATTAAATATAAATTTAAACATAAAAATAAAGTAAAAAAATTAAAATAAATAAATTTTTAATTTGTTGTTATGTAAACTAATACATGCATTAGAGTATAGTATTACTTTGTTAAATAAATTAATTAAATTTAATTAGTAAAAATGATTAAAACTAAAATGTTAAAATTAAAATAAATTTGTGAAACATTTTATTTAAATTTTAAAATTGTTTTTGTTATAAAAAATATAGATTTATTTCGTATTGATTAAAATTAGCAAAATAGTTTATAGAACTATTAAAAATAAGTTGTTTTATATATCATTAAGAATAAGTTATAGATTTGAAAATATGTTAATAAATTTGTGTTTAATGTTATATGTAAAGGGTTATAAAGTTTATGAAAAAAAAAATAGGTATTTTAACAAGTGGTGGTGATGCACCAGGGATGAATGCTGCTATTCGAAGTATTGTAAGAACAGGTATAATGGAGGGATTAGAATTATTTGGGATATATGATGGTTATTTAGGTTTATGTAAAAATAGAATAGTTAAATTAAACAGTGATAGTGTATCAAATATGATTAATAGAGGAGGTACATTTTTAGGATCTGCTAGATTTCCAGAATTTAATTTAATAAAAAATAGATTGATTGCAATAAATAATATAAAAAAAAAAGGAATCGATTATTTAGTTATTATAGGAGGAGATGGATCTTATGTAGGAGCAAAAAAACTTACAGAATTAGGAATTCCATGCTT